>JBGSMI010000177.1:0-50435 GCA_041740215.1 Ferruginibacter sp. | reverse complement strand
AGGGTCTATGCCTATCACCATTTCATCGGTTATTTTATCATCAGCAAGGCGAATAATCTGGGTGTTGATATGTTCGCTAAAATCTTAATCGGATAAATTACGGCAAAGACGTTCATCTGTTTTTATTAGCGCAATATTTTCCTGTAGGTTGCGGGCCACATTAGATAGCTTAACATCTTTGGCAGCTTGTATGCCGTAGATCATTTCTTTAATTACTCTTTGAGTAGGTTTATCAAGGCCCTTACCCAAGATCCCCGAAAATTTATTAGCCTGCGCTTTGAAACGCACAATGGTAGAGGAGTTTGCATCCATAATCGTATTGAAATGTTTGTTGCAACTGCATTTTACGAAAATGGGTGCATTTTTTGGGTAATCGTTTTTAACGGCAAATTTGGCAGATCAAATATTTTGAAAAAAAAATGTACCATTACACTTGTACTTTCTTTAAAACCCTTACCTAATCAACATCCTATTAAATCGGGAGGTTTTTTTGGGTAAACTCCAGTTACTATTTAATAAAGAAATATTTATGCATAAAGAATTAATGTTTCAACTATAAAACTAACCTTGTGTCTAATGAAATTAAAATTATGAATTCGAGAGATTATGTTTCAATCCTTTTCCTGTATTTTTTGAATATTGTTCCAGTTATTGTATAGCGCTGTATCGATATCCTTTCTCTCCAATTAAAGTAGCATTGCTCATTTTGCTATATTAATTTTTGCATTTGTTTAATTTCAATTCAGAGTTTTCATTAAATATCTACAATTCATAATAATTTCTACGAGACCATACACTACAAGGACTATTCAAAATTCCTATTTAACGGTTAAAAAACTATTCATGGCTGTAAAATTTTTATTAGATTGCTTCTTTTAAGTCCTTATACGGCTTAATTTTATCAACTAACTATCTTGGTGCTTGCCTATACAACCTTTACATAATGAAAATGAATTATTGTTACTCCTAAAGCAGGGCGATGAAAGAGCTTTTGCTGAATTTTTTTATGCTTATCATAACCAATTGGGCGAATTTGTATTGCTATTAACTGATTCACGAGAACTTACCGAAGAAATTATTCAGGATGTTTTTGTTAAGGTTTGGGAAAGCCGTTTCACACTTGATAATGTTGAGAGATTTACTTCCTGGCTTTTTATTCTGACAAGAAATTACACATTAAATCGCATGAGAACTCTCGTAAATGAACGAAGAAAGAGTAAAGAATATGGCCAATTTATCGGACGGACGCAGGATTTGCAGGATTGTTCTTTTAATTCAACAGAAAATTACGAAGTATTAATTAAAAGGGCTATCGATCAATTACCTCCACAGCAACAAAAAGCTTATTTGTTAAAACTGTATGATGAATTATCCTATACTGAAATCGCTCAACAAATGGGTGTTTCCCGGGAGTCAGTTAAAAAATATCTGTATTGGGCATCAAAATCCATCCGTGAATTTCTGAAAGCAAATTCCACTTTTTTAAAAATAATTCATCTCTGTTATTTTTTATTTAAATAAATTTCTTCTTCCATATCCCCTATTTTAGATTTTCAGTGTCTTTAATGAAAAGGAGCAAATTTAAATGTCCCTTTTAGATAAGCAATCTAAAACGAAAATGGATAATCGAAGGTTAACATACTTATTCTATCGCCAGTTATCAAAGATGAATTCAGGTCCGGAAAGCGAGGAGTTGATTCACTTAATGGCACTTCCGGAAAATCTGGAACAAACCAACGAATTGGTAGATGAGGCATTGGAATCATTTGAACCTGAGTTTGCTCCTTTTACCCAAAAAAATAGTGAAGGTATTTTTCAAAAAATATTAGCTGCAACTGAAAAATCGAATGCAATTAATACTACGGGTAAGGTGTATCAGATGAATTCCGCGAGATTTAAATGGGGTAAAATTGCAGCGGCTATAATTATCATTTTTTTTGCCGGTGTTTCAATTCGATTGTTGTTTCAAAATAAGCAAAAGGACTTAACACTTGTAAAATCTGAATCTCAAAACATCAAAAGAAACCAGCTTTCAAATGATGTAATACCGGGAGGTAACAAGGCTGTATTAATCCTTGGAGATGGATCAAAGATTGTACTGGATAGTTCTGAAAATGGATCACTTGCCCAGCAGGATAATGTAAAAGTAACCAAGTTAAGTGATGGAGAGTTGTCTTACAATATATCAGGTGTATCAACTGCGGAGATCTTTTACAATACGGTAGCTACACCCAAAGGGGGCCAGTATAAGGTTGTATTGTCAGATGGAACTTTAGTTTGGCTTAATGCAGCCTCTTCAATAAAATACCCCACAGTATTTAAAGGTGAATCGAGAAAAGTGGAAATAACTGGTGAGGTGTATTTTGAAATAGCACACCTTAACAGGAAGAGTGGCGTTGGTAGTGTTCCTTTTACTGTTGAGGTTAATAAGGTGACAGGTGATGGCGGGACGATAGAAGTACTTGGAACTCATTTTAATGTAAATGCATATCCGGATGAGTTATCAGTTAGTACGACCCTGGTCGAGGGCTCTGTAAAAGTAACCAGTAAAATGGCAACCGCATTCTTAAAACCTGGAGAGCAATCCAGGCTTAACAAAGCGGGAAATATTGATTTGATAAAAAATGTAAATATAGAAGTGGCTTTGGCGTGGAAAAACGGAAAATTCCAATTTAATGATGCTAGCCTTGAAATGGTGATGCGGCAGTTAATGAGGTGGTATGATGTGCAGGTTCAATACGAAGGAAAAGTACCCCTGCAGCGATTTGGTGGAGAAGTATCACGCAATAGTAAACTCTCTGAGGTATTGAGAATTCTAGAATACAGTGGCGTGAAATTAAGTATCAGCGATAATAAAATAATTGTAGGTCAATAATGCTGCAATTGGTAAGTGTTTTTTCCTACAAATGATAAATAGACAACTAATACTGGAAGGCTAAGAAAAAGCCAGAAGTGGTGGTACACTCCTGGCAAATACTGGGTCAACCTTTTAATACAAATCTTGTCGGATTGCTAATTGTTCAACCCAAAAACAAAGGTATGCTATTAAGGTCTTTTTTTACATCCCAAATTGAAACTAAGGGATACAAAACCAAAACACTGCTTGTTATGAAACTAACAGCAATTATTTTATTCGTTATTTCTTTGCAGGTAAGTGCAAGCGGCTATTCTCAGAGGTTGAGTTTAAACGTTAAAAATGCCCCGCTGGGAAAAGTATTTAACGATATAAAAGCCCAAACAGGTTATTTGTTTTTTTACAATCTCGATTGGCTTGAACGATCGGAGAAAGTAAGTATTAATGTAAAGGATGTAATCATTGAAGAAGCGCTGGATATTATTTTTAAAAACCAACAGCTTACCTATAGCATCGTTGATAGAACGGTTGTGCTTAAACTCAAAAAGGAAACCGTAATTAATCCGGTTGTAGCGCCAGATATTTTAATTACAGGTAAAGTTACCGATGCGGATAATAAACCATTGTCCGGTGTATCAGTACTATTGGTTGGTAACAAAGTGGGAACTTCAACGGATGCTGAAGGACTCTTTTCAATGAATGTGCAACCTAATTCTATTCTCAGGTTTACTTATGTGGGTTATGCGGTTAAAGAAGTGTTAGTAAAAAATGCGGGTTTTATTTCGGTTAGCCTGAGCCTATTAAATACTTCTATGAACGATATCGTTGTAGTAGGGTACGGTACACAGAAAAAAATTAGTGTTACCGGTGCTATTTCCTCTGTTAAGACTGCAGAAATTTTAAGGTCGCCGGTTTCAAGTGTTGCCAATGCACTTGCCGGTAGAGCAACTGGTATTATTACCGTACAAAGAGGTGGAGAGCCGGGGCGTGACGTAGCCGACATTTTTATTCGTGGTGTGGGCACTTTTGCAGGTGGTACAAGCGCCAGGCCATTAATTTTAGTGGACGGTGTGGAGCGCAGCCTTAATGGTATTGATCCATACACCATTGAGACTTTTAATGTCTTAAAGGATGCATCCGCTACGGCTGTATTTGGGGTACGGGGAGCAAACGGCGTTATCATTATTACTACAAAAGTTGGGCAACAAGGCAAACCTCAGTTCACATTTACCAGCAATTTTGCCTGGCAAAAACCTATCAGGTTGCCTAAAATGCTAAATGCGGTGGATTGGGCTATACTTAGAAACGAAGCCGAGGCTAATGATCAAAATAATCCCAATGCCATAAAGTTCAGCCAATACGATATAGAAAGGTACCAGAAAAACGATGATCCTTATTTCCATCCCAATATCGATTGGATGGATTATATGCTGAATAAGTCTGCAGGTCAGCAGCAATACAACTTAAACACAAGCGGGGGAACTCAGGATGCTAAATATTTCGTATCGCTTGGATATTTAAATCAAAATGGGGCTTATAAGCTCGGTAAAGCGTTTGATGATTTTAGTGCTAATCCGAATTTTAAACGCTATAATATCAGGGCCAATTTTGATTTTAACGTTAATAAGGATTTGAGCCTGTTTGTTAAAACATCTGCCGAAATGCAGAATTCCAACTACAGTAATAGTGCTACCAGCGATATTTTCGGAACAATTTTATCTGCTAATCCAATAATGTCGCCAGTACTTTATCAAGATAAAATCATACGTAATGTAGATGGATTAACACAATGGAATATTTCAAATACACCTTTATATCAATTGTTGGTTTTTGGGTATAACTCCAATTTTAGCAGCCGTCTAAATATGAACGTAGGTGGTCGTTATAAATTGGATCGCTTTGTTAAAGGACTCTCTGTAAGGGCGATGACCGCTTATGACAGCTACTACCTTCAGACTATTAGGCGTAACAAACAAATACCGCTTTGGGATTTACGACGAAATCCTTCTGCAACCAACTTGCTGGATTCCTTAACACCCATTCCGGTAGTAAATTCTTTCGAAGGTCCGGTCACTTTTGGAGGCGAAAGTTTTGCAAAAAATCGAAAATTTTACCTGGAAGGTGCAATTGAATACAATCGCACCTTCTCTAAACACAATGTTACCGGCCTTTTGTTAGGCACTATAGAAAGACTATACGACGGGTCTAATCAACTTCCCTTTAACTATGTTGGCCTGGTGGCTCGTGGTACTTACAATTATAATAATCGCTATTTCTTAGATGTTAATATGGGGTATAATGGTTCAGAAAACTTTGCTGTAGGTGACCAATTCGGGTTTTTTCCATCCTTTTCAGCCGGCTATCTTCTTAGTAATGAGCGCTTCTTTCCCCAAAAAAGTTTTGTGTCGTACCTAAAACTTCGTGGATCCTATGGTAAAGTAGGGAATGATAAAATAGGAGGAAATAGGTTTTTGTTCCTCCCATCATCGTTTCTAAACGGCAATCAGTACTTTTTGGGTCTTGCTAACACAGTCGTAACAGGCTACCGTGAGGGTACTATTGGCAATCCCGGAGTAACCTGGGAGGTGGCTAAAAAGCTTAATCTTGGTGTTGATTTAAAATTCTTTCATGATAAACTTACATTCAGTACAGATCTATTTCAGGAAAAAAGAGAAGGAATTCTTTGGAACCTGAATATACCTGTAACTTTTGGAGCACCGGGTCTTGTAGCACCCTATAATATTGGTGTTGCTGAAAACAAAGGCTACGAATTTGAGCTTGGGTACCATAGTGATATAAAACCGTCTAATGTGTATTATTTCGCAAATGCCAATTATACATTTGCCCGGAATAAAATCGTCTATTTTGATGAAATTCCACAACCATACCCTGGTTTGGCTGCAACTGGCAATAGAATTGGACAACAAAAAGGATTGCTGGCTGATGGCATTTTTAATACAATGGGAGAAATTGATGATCCCAAACGGCCAAAATCAGTTTGGGAAGGTGCTGGGTTAAAACCAGGAGACATCCGGTATGTGGATGTAACTGGTGACGGTAAAATTGATGATAACGATCGGGTAAATATTGGTAATCCGAATATTCCTGAAATTATTTACGGTGCCACTGTAGGAATTGGCTACAAAGGGTTCGAAATATCTGTATTCTTTCAAGGTGCTAGTAATGTTTCTACTTACCTGACAGGAGAAGCCGCCTGGCCATTTATAGCAGGTACCAAAACCGCTTTTGAAAATGCGAAAGAAAGCTGGTCACAGCAACGGTATGAGCAAGGTTCCAAAATATCCTTACCCAGACTTACAGCAGCGCCTGATGGCAATCGCCATAATTACAGGACCTCATCTTTCTGGATGCAGGATGCTTCCTATTTGAGATTAAAGAACGTTGAAATTGGCTACACTTTTGAAACCAAATTGATTAATAGAATTGGTGCCAGGTCATTGCGGTTATATGCCAATGGTCAAAATCTTTTCACCGTAACAAAGATGCCATATTTTGATCCTGAAATTGCCAGCTCCAATGGATCAGTTTATCCTATGATGCAGGTATTTAACGTTGGTGTTAATCTTCAGTTTTAGAAAATCAAATTATTATCCAACATTCTTCACGCTTCGTTTAAATAAAAAGCAATATGAAATTGTATAAATATTTACTTCTGGCCGTACTATTCGGCTCTTCATTACTTTGTAACGTTTCCTGCAGAAAGTTTTTGGAACAACCCAGCGGAAGCGTAGTTACGGTAGACTCTGTTTTCAATACCCCCGATAATGCCATGCGTGCACTTTGGCAAACTTATGCCACTTGTGTAGTAAATGGATTTATTACCGGGGATGGAGGTAGCGGCCTGTCTGATGCAGGTACTGTAGATGGTTTTTTGCTGGCAGCTTCCGATGAAGGTGACCAGTTTGGTGTAGGAGGAAGGGCAAATGCTTTTAATGCAGGCACCTGGAATGCTACTAATACCGATGAATTTTCTATTAGCCGTGTTGAACTTGGAATGCGGAATGCAAATATTTTTTTAGAAAACGTGGAAAAAGTTCCATTTGTAAGTACTGCCGTAATAAATTGGACGCCAGAATTAAAAGCTCAAACCATAGCTGAAGTAAAAGTACTACGTGCAATGATGCATTATGAAATGATGATTCGATTTGGAGGTATCCCAATTTCAGATGAAATACCTAAAGTTACAATTGTTTTGGAAGGAGGAATTAATAAAGCAGTGGTAACTCCATCAGGAACAAGAAGGAGTCTGAAAAGCACGATTGATTTTATTGTTAAGTCTTGCGATGAAGCGGTTACTGCCTTGCCTAATGCTTATCCATCTTCTGATATAGGCAGAATACATAAAGGTGCTGCTTTATGTTTGAAAGCAGTTACACTTATGTACGCAGCAAGTCCATTGGTTAATACGAGTACACCACCAGTTTCCTTTGGTAGCAACGATAGTTTATTATGCCTTGGTTCTGCCGATCAAAATAGGTGGGTAGTTGCTGCTTCAGCTAATAAGGCAGTAATTGATTGGTCGCAATCAAACGGCTATGCAATTCTTGATGATCCGTCACTAGGTAAAAGCGAAAGTTACAACTATGCTACCGGGGCAGCATTAGATCCAAGGAATAAAGAAATTCTTCTGTATGACAAATCTCATGGGCAACAAGCAGGCGGATCCAATGTAGTGCGCTGGGGCTGTCCGATTTACTTTAGTTGGGGTAACTCTGTAATGGCGCTACCAATCAACTTTATTACAAAAACATATCGGGATGTAGACGGAAATGACTTTGTAATCCCTTCTGATGGAACTTTTACAGATTTCAAAGCTATCATGAGGCGCATGGAGCCAAGGTTTCAGGCAGTAGCCTGGTGGCCCGGTTCAGCTTATACAAATACCGGTTTAATGAATGCCAACGGAGGTAACGATACAGCAAAGTTTGTGTTTAAACAGGGAAGCGCTAATGGCAATTTTGTCCAGATTGGTGCAGGAACTCAACTCATTGGAAATGGGATTCCTAATGGTATTCATCAGAAGAAATTTATTAATCTGGTAAATGCTGTTAACGGTAATATAAATGCCTATTGGCCTATTTTCCGACTGCCGGAGTTCTATCTAAATTACGCTGAAGCGCTCAATGAAATAAGTGCTGGCAATAGCGAAATCTATTCCGTACTAAATCCAATTCGGTTAAGAGGTGGTTTGCCCGCATTGGAGCCTGGCAATACAACTTACAACGATATTAATGGCAATCAGGTAAAAACAAGGGAATATATCCATCGTGAAAGAGCGGTTGAACTTTATGGAGAGGAGCATCGTTTTTTTGATGTAAGACGATGGAAAATTGCCGGAGATGATGGTGTGATGAAAGGACAATTTTTTCGCAACTTCTTATATCAAAATAGTTCAAGCACTTATGTGAACCCTACAGCCGCCCTCACACCAGCCCAACGACTCGCAAATGATAACAGGTTGTCTTATAAAATTGAACCTTTTGAAACCAGGGTGTGGGAAGATAAAATGTATTTTTTCCCTTTCCCTCAAAGTGAAGTAAATAGAGGGTTTCTAATTCAAAACCCAGGTTGGTAATATTGATGTTTTACCTAAAACTAATAGATATGATACCTAATACAACAATATATATGAAACATTATTTGATGATTGTTTGCTTCATGGCTTTCAGCCAAATCATTTTTGCACAAAAAGAAGAAGCTGTAATACTAAAAGATACCGTCGCCATACAAACGAATTTTTTCAGGAAGAGTTTCTTATTACAAAATGTAAGTACAGCTTTTGGAATACCTCAAAACAGAAGCGCTGTTATTGCTTCAACTTCAACAATAGGTGGAGAAGCGTTGAAGAAATTTAATACGCCAAATTTGGGTAATACTTTATTCGGACAGTTGAGTGGCCTGTATGTTGGGCAGGAAGGAAGTGCACCCGGTAATAATGATAACCCTCGCCTTGCATTGCGTGGCAGGCAAACTTTTCAGGATAATGGAGTAATGGTTTTAGTAGACGGGTTTGAAACGAACTGCAGCACACTTATGCCAGATGAAATAGAATCTGTTACAGTATTAAAAGATGCAGCAGCACTGGCATTATATGGTTCTGATGGAGCTAATGGCGTTATATTAATCACTACAAAACGCGGTAAAGATAATGGCAAAACAGCTTTCCAGTTTAATAGTAGAATTGGATCGCATTCTGCAACCATTTTACCGGATTTATTAGGCAACGGCGATTATGCTGAATTATTTAATAAGGGAATGGTGAGTGATGGGAAATCCATTAGTTCAGGTATTTTCAAGTCAGACACTATAGTTAACCATTATAAATCGGGGCAATATCCTTATCTGTATCCTGATGTTGATTGGCAAAGTGAAATGCTTAAGAAAAGTGCATTTAGTCTGGATTATGCGCTTACTTTTTCTGGTGGAAAAACGGATGCAAAATATTTTGTAGCGCTTGGATATGCCAAGTATGAGGGGTTATACGGCAATACTGAAAAGAAGAGAACGACAAATACAAATTATGATTTGAAACGATATAACCTCAGGTCTAATTTTGATGTAAATATTACCAATTTCCTAAGTGCTGCGGTTAATTTTAGAGCAACTGTTTTGGAAAAGAATTTTCCTAACGCGGCTGAAAGTACTTTATGGGAAACGATGTCGTTTTTTAATCCTTATCCAGCTAAGACAGAACAGGGTAACTGGGGGGGAACGCAGGGGTACAGCGATAACCCCGTTGCCTCTATTTTGCAAAGGGGGTATCAATCAATTAATGACCGAACGATCGATGCCAATGTGAAATTGGTAGCTAAATTAGATGTTATAACAGAGGGCTTACAGGCCTTTGGGCAGCTTAACTTTAGTAATTTCTTTTACGATACCTATAACAAAACAAGGGGTAATGCGTATGACGAACTTATTGCCCGCCCCGACTTGATTGTACCTGGTGTTACGCCTCCGGGTACTATCCCCTATGATATTGTAACTAAAGGATCGACTGATAATAATTTTGTAATTACGCAGGGTAATGGCAATCAGTACAATAGAACGACTGCACTGGCCGGCCTTGAATATGAGAAGCATATGAGACAGCATAATATGTATGCCTCTACAATTTATTTTCAGGAATCATATAAAGCCAATGGAGCCGATATGCCCTATGCAAAGCAGCGATTAATGGGCCGTTTAAGTTATAATTTTGGGTTAAAATATTTCGCTGAGTTTGGCTATTCGTATAGTGGCTCAGAAAATTTTCCAAAGGGTAATCGGTTTGGTTTCTTTCCAAGTATTTCAGCGGGTTGGGTGTTGAGCAGGGAAAAGTTTATGGCAAATAAAACAGCCATTAACCTTCTGAAAATTCGGGGGTCATTTGGCCTGCTCGGGAACGATAATGTGGGTAACTCTGGTAGGTTTATTTTCAATCAATTCTATGGAGGTTCTGGTAACTATTTGTTAGGAAACAATCTTGGCATTAATGCAGCAACATTTACCCAGGGCAATTTAGCAAATGAAGCGGTTACCTGGGAAAAAGCACACCGCACAAATATCGGATTAGATGCCATTTTATTTAAAAAATTGAGTATATCGCTCGATTATTTCTTTGAAAAAAGAAGTGATATCTTCTTAAATCCATCAAGCTATATTCCGGCTGTAATGGGCGCGAATTTTAATAATATAAATAAAGGAAAAACAAAAAGTAGTGGGGGTGAACTCGAAGTTACTTACAATGAAAAGATAGGAGCAGTTGGGTTTTATATAGGTGGTAATGTAGCATATGCTACTAATAAGATTGTTGATATTGCAGAGCCTGCACCTGCGGCTCCCTATCTCTATGCAAAAGGAAATCCTATAAACCAGCCTTTTGTTTTAACCGCGATTGGCTACTTTAAAGACAATGCCGATATAACATCAAGTCCCCAGCAGTTGTTTGGTACCGTTCGGCCTGGCGATATAAAGTACAAAGACCAGAATAATGATGGCTTTATCGATAATAATGATCGCACCGCTATAGGGTATACCAATTTGCCAGAATTGATTTATGCGTTTAATGGGGGAGTCAACTTTGCAGGTTTTGATATCAATGTGTTTTTTCAGGGAGCAGCAAACAGAACAGTTTCTTTGTTGGGTAATGATATAATAGTACCGTTTTTAAATGGAGGGGTGAAACCAACACAATGGGTGAAAGATAATTACTGGACTCCGGAGAGAGGAGATAACGCAAAGTTCCCGAGACTAACTACCGAGCAAAATGATAATAATTACCGGGCCTCAACTTTGTGGCAGCGCAGTGGCTCGTTTATCAGATTGCGTAATCTGGAACTTGGGTACACGCTACCTGAAAGTATCAATAGAAAGACAAAACTAAATTCATTAAGATTCTACATAAGTGGCAACAATCTATTTACCTGGGATCAGATTGATGAAATAAATGTTGATCCTGAAGTGATGAACATATTCGTGCATCCAGCGCTCAAGAGTTTTAATATCGGATTCAATTTGAAGTTCTAAACTCATCATTTAAATGAATTTTTTATCAAAATACAATAGATAGATTATGAAAAAATATTTTGCCCTCGTTCTTCTTTTCGCAGGCATTCATTTACAATCCTGTAAGAAAGATTTTTTAGATACCCAACTACAATCAGGATTTGATGAGGGGCTTTTTTTAAACTCAGGCCCTGCGAACCTTAAGGCTTTTGGAATGGGGGTATACAATTATCTTCCTCAGTTCAATCGTTATGGGGGTAGCGCCTTATTGGCTGCAGGCTGCGATGAAGCAGATTTTGCAAAGTTTGGAACTATTCAGCGATTTAATACAGGTGCATGGGACCAGTTTAGTAATCCCGATGATGTATGGGGAACTTATTACAGGGCAATACGCCATGCCAATCTTTTTCTTGAAAAGACATCTGATTTCAGAAAATTATTAGTAGTAGATACAATAAACAATAAAGCCAACTACATTATCGATGTAGACGACTTTACAAAACTGAGAGCAGAAGCGAGGTTTCTTCGTGCCTATTATTACATGGAATTAATAAAACGTTATGGAGGGGTGCCCATTGTAACTTCTGTGCTTACTGAACAAGAGTCTTACCAGGTAAAGCGAGCTTCGTTTGACGAATGTGTTAGTTTTATCGTTACACAATGCGATTCAGCGTATTCCGACCTTACAAATCACTGGATAAACTATGGTATACCAGCCGGTTCAACGGTAGGACGTGGCGATGCAGGTACTGATAATAACCGACTGGGCAGAGTTGAGAAACCTGCAGCGGTTGCTTTGAAGTTAAGGGCATTGTTGTATGCTGCCAGTCCGCTAAATAATCCCGGTAATAATCCTGCAAAGTGGGAACTTGCCGCCGCTGCTGGTCAACAACTTTTCAGTGACCCAAATTGTGCTCATGTAAATTTCCTCAATCCGAACTATAGAGATCTTTTCATGGCACAAAACACCACCAATAATCTCACTCCCCGCAAAGGAGCTAATTCTGGTATCATTTTTACCCGCCCCTTTCAGCGAAATACCAATGAATTAGAACGTGCTAATTATCCGGTAGGTATGCTAAACGGAGGAGTAGGAGCTACTTGTCCTTCACAAAATTTTGTTGATGCATTTGAAATGCGCACGACAGGAAAGCCCATTACAGATCCCACCTCCGGATACGACCCTCTGAATCCATACGCCAATCGTGATCAGCGGCTGGCGTGGATAGTTGTACTTAATGGATCAACCATGGGATTGAATACAAATAACACACCTCGTACAGTTTTATCATACGAAGGTGCATTAGATGGAATTGGTGCTACTGCAGGGGCTACAACTACCGGTTATTATTTGCGTAAAATGTGCGTAGAAAACTACAATCTTACATTGGCTGGAACGAGGGCTAAATCGTGGGTGCTGATGCGCTATGCAGAAGTATTGCTCAATTTTAGTGAAGCATTAAACGAGGCTTTTGGGCCGGAAACAAAACCTTTATTGGGAGGAGTTGTGGCCACCAGATCTGCAAGAGAAGCACTTAATTTAGTAAGGGTAAGGGCGGGACAACCCCCAATTGCAGCAGGTATTACCCTGGAAGAAATGAGGGAAAGAATAAGAAATGAAAGAAGGGTAGAACTGGCATTTGAAGAACACCGCTTTTTTGATGTTCGACGCTGGAAGATTGCTGAGCAAACAGAGAATTTGCCCTTGTCAGGTATGCGGGTTTTTCTTAATAGCTTAGGCGGTTTTACCTACCAACCATTTGTGGTAGAACCCAGGGTATTCAATGCGAAAATGAATTTGTATCCAATTCCATTTGCCGAAATATCTAAAAGCAATGGTTTGATTACTCAAAATTCAGGTTGGTAGTTAGATTGATTAGACGATCGGTTAAAATATAAAAAATTCGATGAAAAAATATTTCTTTCTTCTTGTTGGTTTGTGTTCATTATTTTCTTGTAAAAAGAAAATAGATGAAACTGCTCCGCCGGTATCTGCGCTCTCCATTATTAATTTTACCCCCAATTCCGGGGTGTCTAATACTGAAGTAACGCTTACAGGAACCAATTTCGGATCATCACCAAACTATAACCTGATAACCATAGGCGGTTTTAGCACAGCTCCAACTTCAGCTACTCCAACTCAGCTTATCTTCAAAATACCTTCAGGTGTCGCTGCAGGCAAGTTTAAAATCACTGTAAAAGTTGGAGGTGTAGCTGTCACTTCTACACAAGATTTTGAGGTAACTGCCGGTGGAACTGGATTTATATCAACAGCGGTAGTACCCATCACCGATGGTATTGTACAAACCTGCTTTGATGGAGTCGGAAAAAGAGATATTCATCCACGCTTGCTATTTACTGCAGATGATATTTTGCGCATAAAAGCTAGTGCAGTTTCCGATCCATTTTCGAAGGCTAGTTACGACGATGTAATTGCAAGAGCAAATAAGGTATTAACAGATCCAATATTAACCTATGGACTGGATGGTGCAGGTTTGCGAATTCCTAGTATCCATAAGTTCTCAAATGACCAGTTGCCCTACCTGGTATTGGCGTATCAGTTTACAAAAGATACCCGTTATGCACTTCGCTGCTGGCAACAACTGGATGCGATGCGAAGCTGGCCCGACTGGGGAGCAAGCCGCCACTTTTTAGATGCTGGAATTGCAGCTAAAGGAGTTGCAATCGCATATGATGGTTTGTATGATTATTTATCTGTTGCACAAAGAAGTCAGTTGGCCACTGCAGTCAGAAATTTTGTGCTCCAGCCTGGAAAAACTCAAATTGAAACTTATACTGGTGCCTGGAAATGGTATTTGAGTAATGATAACTGGAATGGCATTTGCCACGGAGGAATGTTAATGGCGGCTCTGGCCACTTATGAAACCGATGTAGCATTCAACAGTAAAGTAATTTCACTCGCTACCAATGGCATCCTACCTTATATGCAATCATTAGGCCCCGATGGAGCCAGTGAAGAAGGGATGTCTTACTGGAGCTACGGGTTAACCAATACATTTTTAGCCTTTGAAAGCTTGAAACGTTGTCTTAGTACCACTTATGGATTGGCAGAGCAACCTGGCTTTGTAAAAACGGGATGGTTTCCCTATCAAATGTCTGGTCCCGTGGGCACGGCTACTATAGGCGATGACTATTTGTATGTGGGAAAAAATAATAAATTTTTATCCTATTTCTGGTTCTCGAAATATTTCAAAAATGCAAATCTTGCTAAAACACACTACGATGCATGTGTTTCTGTCAATGCAGCAGATGCTATCAAAATGAATGGCTGGCTTGATTTGTTATTTTATGACAAGGACCTTGTTAACTCGGGAAGTTCGGCGGTTTTTCCTTTGGATGGTTACCTGAGAGGCATTGAGTATATGTATTTGCTGGAAAACAATAACAATGATAATGCCCTGTATGTAGGCATGCATGCCGGCGATAATAATTCAAGCCATGGCCACCTGGATGCAGGTAGCTTTTTTATCCAGGCGCAAGGCGAAACCTGGGCGCAAGGCAATCTTGGTTTAGAATCACCGTACCCAGCCGATTATTTTACTGCAACGGCTCCCTCCTATACCGCCATGCCAACCAATATCGCTTCAAACCGGGGCCGCTTTTATTATTACCGGGTTCGTACGGAGGGTAAAAACTGCCTGGTTTTTAATCCTGATGCAAGACCAGAACAAAATCCAACAGGAGTAGCGACTGTTTTATCAAAAGCCAATGACGGCATTGGAGGATACCATATTGTTGATTTAGGTAGCGTATATACCAGAGACGTTTCTACATACAAAAGAGGGATAAAATTAAACAGGAGTAATGGTATTATTACGGTACAGGATGAGTTTACCCCAAGTAAAGAAAGTACGGTATACTGGCTCATGCATAGCCCTGCAACCGATGGCCTTGTAATAAGTTCTAATGGTAAAACCGCTACTATGATGAAGAATGGTAAAACTATTTATGCCATTATACAATCTCCGTCTACTGCAATTTTCGAAAAAGTTGATCGGTCAACCAGCCAAATTAATTACCTCCCGGAAACTTCTCCGATATTCTCCGGTATTATGGCAGGGAAGAATACACCCAATCAATGGTACGGCAAACTGCAAATAAAAATGACAGGCCTTGCGGCCGCAACACCGGTAACAGTAAGGGTCGATTTTGTCAGATCATTAAGTGTAACCACTGCACCTTTAACTGGCTTAGGTACATGGACAACTGGCAATTAAGGCTTGAGCTAAAAATGTACATTGGCGAAAATTCCTTAAATTACCGTGTTATTTGTCGCCACGTCAAGAAGTTTAAAAGGCTGCAAGGGAAAAATGAAATTGCTAAAGGGCTTGCAATCTTTGGTGCTGGTTATCATATGTAAATCCAGTGCTTTAAATGAATTAGCCAAAACTTTTTGGTCATTCAATCTCTCATCAATCCGATAAATATCGGATTGATGAGAGAAAGAAAAGTAAATAGAACTGCTGAAAATGTTCTATTTGATTCAATAAATTTGTGTTTTAAATAATTGATTTCAATAAAATTTTTTACAAAAACTCATTTTTAGGATTATAGCCCAAAAAAAATTTTTTAAGGGATAGTCGATTAATATGGAATCTAAGGGTTAATTACTGAAAAATAAATTCAAATGATTTTTAATACCCTTCAAAAAATAAGATTTCTACTAACATCTACCGTATTATTAACCTGCATGAGTCAGTTGTCTGCTCAGAAGGAATATAATTATCAACAATTGGATAATAGCAATGGGTTATCTAATAGCGCAATAAACTATATTTTTCAGGATTCGGATAATCTATTGTGGCTGGGAACCTGGGATGGTTTGAATATGTACGATGGTTCTTCCTTCCATGTATTTAATTATAGTAAGGGTAATAAATCCAATAGTATTGGCAGCAATATTATTTATCAAATTGAAGAAGACAAGAAGCGAAATATTTGGATAGCAACCATAGAAGGGATATCCAGGTATGATAAAAATTCCGGTAAATTTTCCCATTATTTTTACGACCTCCAAAAAAATAACAATATGCTCAGCAGGGGGTATTTACTCGCTGTTGATGGTATGGGAAATGTTTACTGTACATCTAGAGCCGAAAATTATATTAGTCTTTTTGATGAAGCATCAAACACCTTCAAACCGTGTGAAATAAATAACAATAGTCAATATAATGTAAAGAAAATGTTATTTGACAAAGATGACAGATTTTGGGTCCTAAAAGAAAATGGGACACTTGAAGTTTTTGTAAAGAAAAATAATAAGTTTATTGCGGGTTTATATAGTAGTAAGATTATAGATGTCACAGATTTTTTTTATTTAAACAACGAACTGTTTTATACTGCCAAAGATAAACAACTTTACAGGACAGATAAGCAATTGGAAAGTACTAAATTATTGGTATTGCCAAAAGAAATAAGGTCAATGACTTATTATAAAGATCATTATTTTTTTGCATGGTCATCTGTTGGAATAGGAGAGTATGATAAAAATTTCACACCATCGTTAGAGGTAACCAAAAGGGATACCATTTTTAATAGCAGGAGGGTCACCTTTTTGAAAGTTGGTAACGAAAACATCTTATGGGCAGGTACCGATGGAAATGGCGTAATCAAGATCTCCGAAAATAACAACCCTTTTGGACTGGTTAAAAAATTACTCAATGGTGAATCTTTCAATATTCCGGTAAGGGCCTTCTGTGAAGTGGAAGACGAATTGTGGGTAGGTACAAAAGGGAACGGCATTGTTACTATAAAGAATCTTGGGAAACCGAATGCCACAAGTAATGTTATTAAAAAATTTTACTCTGGTACCGACTTGCTGGATAATTGCGTATATGCTATTTGTAAAACCTCCGTTGGTAAGGTTTATATAGGGTCCGATGCAGCGGGTATAACGGTCTACAACACAAAAAGTAAGAAGTTTACCTATTGGAACCAGATAATTGGAAGTGAAAAGTATCCGCTCTTCCGTTCTGTACATGCAATTTTGCCGGATGAAGACAGCTCGATTTGGGTAGGTACTGAAAGCTTCGGGCTAATTCATTTAAAATTTACAGAAAATTCAAACAATGTGATGAGTATTGCTTATTTAGAGCGATACAATTATACAGGAAATGAAACGGGGCCAGGCAATGATATCATTTATTCCTTAACGCATGGCAACAGTAATGAATTGTGGGTAGGCTGCCGCTATGGTGGCTTAAGTCTGTTTAATAAGCAAACAAAGAAATTTAAAACTTTTAAGGCATTTACCTATGACAAAAGTTTGTCAAATAACGATGTATTATCACTATACAGGGATAATACCCAGCGGCTATGGGTTGGAACAAGTTATGGGTTAAATTGGCTGGATTCTGGTGAGATAAAAAAGGATTATCCCGCTTTTGGTAAAATGAATACCGATAATGGACTACCCAATAATACGGTGCATGGAATTACAGAGGATAATTATGGAGATATTTGGATCAGTACCAATAAAGGATTGGTAAAAATAAATCCTGCTTCGTTAAAAATCCTGAATTTTAAAAAACTCGATGAACTGCAGAGTAACGAATTCAGCGACAATGCAGTATGGAAGAACAAAAGTGGCTACCTTTTTTTTGGAGGCATTTACGGCTTTAATTATTTTATGCCGGAAAACATCCGCTTTGATACTGAGCAACCCAATATCCTCCTTTCCAATATAAGGATGGCCGGTAAGGCAATTGCTAATAGCGGGTTACAGGTATTGGATGGCATTCACTCCGCACCGTTGCAATACGAACTGCGCAGGAATGACAATTATTTTGAGTTAAATATTATTCCCGTAAAGTTTTCCAACCAGGAGCGATGGTATTACAGCTACATACTCGAGGGCCACGACAAATTATGGAATAACCTTGGAGAAGAAAAGCGCATTTCGTACAGTAATATTCCGCCAGGAAAATATACCCTTAAAATAAAATGGTCGAATGGGGAAGGCATATGGAGTGAAGAAATCGATGCGTTGAAAATAACAGTGAAGCAGTATCCCTGGCTTACTTACCCTGCATTTTTTATTTATGCCATCCTTTTAATATTACTTGGCTTTTTCTGGTACCGGTACCGCCGGAACAAACTCATTATGAAGCATAACCTTTTAATGGAACAAATGATGCGTAATAAAGACGAGGAAGTACACCAGGAACAACTGAATTTTTTTACGAACATTGCCCATGAATTGCAAAGTCCGCTCACCCTGATTTCAGGGGCGCTGGAAAGATACCTGTATAAAAACAAGCACGATGGAAGGACGCTTTTTCATAACAATTTCCTTTCCATTGTCAACCAACAAACATCCCGATTAAATTACCTCATTTATCAGTTACTGGAATTTCGTAAAGCTGAAGCCGGTTTTTTAAAAAACAATTACAGTAAAGTAAATATTTCCAACCTGTTATTTAACATAGTGGAACTCTTTATGCCGCTGAGCGATCAGCGAAACCTGGATTTTGATTTGCAAATTGAACCCGATATCAGTATATGGACAGACAAGGATAAACTGGAGAAGATCATCTTTAACCTGCTGTCAAATGCATTTAAACATACACAGCAAGATCAGCGGATCATTGTGGCACTAAATATTGATGATCAGTTCAGTCTCGTAAAAATTGTTGTGACAAATTCAGGTCATAATCTCTCTCAACATGACTTAGATAAATTATTTGGAAAATTTGTTGTGCTGGATGACACGCAGCAGACAAAGATCAGTTCGGGTATCGGACTTGCTTTCAGCAGGGAGCTGGCCGTATTGTTGCATGGAAATATTACGGTTTCGAACCAGGATAACTGGATCTCATTTATTGTGGAATTGCCACTGACCTATAATCCGCCGGAAGAAAGAATACTCCGGAATGCAGAAAAGATGGAAAAGCCCAGCTATATTCTGGAATCAATGACAGCTAACCTTGAGGAAACCGGTCTCCAGGAAACGGCAGAAAACAATAAACTGGCCCTCATCAAAAACCTGGAAGAGGATGATCGTAAAGCTATTTTGATTATTGAGGATGATGCTTCTATACGGTTTTTGCTAAATGACATACTGAAAGAATCTTATATCGTATATGAAGCAAACAATGGAAAAGAAGCACTGGTTTTGATGAGAAAGATAATTCCTGATCTGATCATCAGCGATATTATGATGCCCGATATGAATGGTCTGGAGGTTTGTAATATCGTAAAGGAAACGCCGGCTACCTGTCATATTCCTTTCATTATCCTTTCCGCACGTGGTAGCATTGATCATAAAACGGAAGGTTATGAGGCTGGTGCAGATGCTTATATTCCCAAACCATTTCACACGCAGCATTTATTGGTCAGGGTGAAAAAATTGATTGAATACCAGCAAAAGCTACACAACCTTTTTAAGCAGGATCGAATTATGGATCATTTGCCGGAAACAGGTATTAAAGAAGAAGACAAGATATTTCTGAAAAATACCATCAGTTTAATTGAAGCAAAACTCGACTACCAGGATTTGGACGCTTCCTATCTTGAAAAGGAACTCTCATTAAGCAGGGCCAACTTTTTCAGGAAATTGAAAGCCTTGTCGGGGATGACACCGGGCGAGTTAATTAAAAGTATCCGGTTGCAACAGGTGGTTCACCTGCTAAATACTTCTGAGTTAACGGTTACTGAAATTTTCTATAAAACCGGCTTTAATAACCAATCCCATTTTTTTAGGGAATTTAAAAAGCACTTCGGTTGTTCGCCAAATGAATACAGGAGCCAGCAAAATATCCAGACTGATAAAACAGGTCTCAGGACAACTTCATAGAAAGCTTTACCATAATAACTGATATCAACAGAAATTGCCCCAATCTATGGGGTAAAAACCTATGCCTCATTGTCATGCTGACATCAGATTAATGTATTAATAAAATAGTGTATTACTTGTTATGGTTTTAGCAAAAGAGGTGGATTACAACCATTATTAACTAATGCAAGTTTTTTTAGTTTTTAAACATCCTTTTATTTTATGCAAAAGAGTTCTACGGCTTTTTTTACACAACCATTATTTATTATCTCTCCATACTTCACTTTCATATGGCCAATTCTCACTCTGGCTATGCTGATTATTTCAAAAAAGCATTTAATACGGTCCAATAAGCCTTATATATGATAAATGAGACTATTGTACAGCAATTTGATACTGCTATACATACAAATTTTTTTGCCATGGAATAGTTTTACTACGCGATTTGTATCGCCTCCTTGGCGAAGAATACTTAACCTTCAAAATTAATGCTGTATGAAAAAAAAACTTAGACAGGGAATTAAATTCCCCCCCAATGTCGCCAGACTTCTGATTCTGTTTCTTCTTTTGAGCCCCGCCGGCCTCCGGCTTATGGCCCAGAACGGAACCATAGCAATTACCGGCACGATTACCCGTGGCACAGGTGAACCCCTGGCAGGTGCTTCCATTAAAGTGAAAGGCAACAATGTAAAAGGAGTGATCGCCGACAATAATGGCAGATTTTCGATCACGGTTGCCAATGAAAAGGCCATTCTCCAGTTTTCAATGATTGGTTATGTTCCTAAGGAAATGGCAGTTTCCGGCCAACGGGCAATGTTAGTTTCTTTACAACAGGAAGATGACAAAATGGCGGATGTGGTAGTGGTAGGTTACGGAACGCAAAAGAAAGAAACACTTTCCGGTGCTGTTGCCAATATTAAAGGAAGAGATATCTTAACCACCAAAACTCCAAGTGTGGTAAGCGGAATTCAGGGTAAAATACCAGGTGTACTGATTCGCCAGCGTACGGGTGAACCTGGTACTTTTAATAGCATGGTTAATATCAGGGGCTTTGGAACGCCTTTATTGGTAATAGACGGTGTTCCACGGGATGGTATGTCTGATTTGGAACGCTTGAACCCAGAAGATATTGAGAGTATTTCGGTGCTAAAGGATGCTGCTGCTGCCATTTATGGCATGAATGCCGACAATGGTGTACTTATAGTGACTACCAAAAAGGGTAGTAAAGGTAAAACAAAATTTAATTACAGCGGGTACTATGGTAAAAAGGGAGCTACCAGTATGCCGGATAATGTAGATGCTTATACATACCGTGTCATCCGGAATGAGATGAATAAAAATACCAAACTAGCACCAGCATTTAGCCAGACTGAGTTGGATAAATTTAAGGAAGGAACGCAACCAGGTTATCAGGATTATGATTGGTTTGGAAATACACTTAGAGATTTTTCAACACAGCAACAACATAACTTATCCGCTTCAGGTGGAAGCGAAAAACTTACTTATTATGTTAGCCTCGGAATGTTAGCAGATGATGGGATTTTAAAAAGTGATATTCAAAAATACAGGAAGTATAATTTCAGAAACAATGTTACTTACCAAATGACGGACGACCTGAAAGTTACCTTAACTTTTGCTTCAAAAGTGGATAATAACAGAAGTCCACAAGGTTCCTATTTTTGGTTCTTTAAGCCACTTATTATTGCAGACAGGGCTTTTACACCTACCGTACCAAGCTTTCCGAATAATGTTACCCGCATACCGCCAGAATTTACCAACCCTTATGCATTGGCCGAAGAATCTGTTTCAGGTTATGAGAAGTGGAGTAATACCCAGTTTCAAACCAATCTTGAGTTAAGTTATGAAGTACCTTCTATAAAAGGGCTGAAACTTGGTGCCCTCGGTTCTTATGATGCCAATAATTACAATTGGTCAAACCTTGCAAAGTCTTATTACCAATATGATATGGTTACCAATGCTCCAACCATCAGAGGCAATAACCGTTATGCCAACTCAATAACTCAGTTTGCAAGGAAAAACCTGCAACTCACTGCAAACTACAAAACTCAAATTCAGCGAGATCATAATTTCGGTGCTACCGTGGTATATGAAATGAGGGCTTTGAAAACAGATATTCTCTCTGCAAGCCGACAGTATGATGATGTGTTTACTACAGATATTATTAACCAGGGTAGTATTACCAATATGCAAAGTGGTGGAGATAGAATTGACCAAAAATACCTATCACTATTAAGTAGGATAAATTATGATTACAAAGGGAAGTATTTATTCGAAATGGCTTTTCGGTATGATGGTTCTTACCGGTATGCACCCGATAAGCGTTGGGCATTTTTCCCATCAGCATCAGCCGGATGGAGAATTTCAGAGGAATCTTTTATAAAAGATAATGTAAGTTGGATAAGTAATTTGAAACTAAGGGCTTCTTATGGATTAATGGGCGCTGATGCAGGAAATGCTTTTGAGTATTATCCCGGTTACCGGTTTGGTTCCATTGATCAGGGTTATGTATTAAATCCAAATGTACTCACATTGGGAATGGTACCTCCGGGCGTTGTTAATCAAAACCTTACATGGATCAAAACCAATACCGCCAACATAGGAGTTGATGTCTCTTTTTGGAATGGTAAACTCGCTATTTCAGCCGATGTATTCCGTAAAAACCGGGATGGGTTGCTAGCTAACCGAATTCAAACGGTTCCTAATACATTCGGTGCATCTTTCCCACAGGAAAATATAAATAGTGATAAAGTGCAGGGAATTGAAGGTATGATTACCTATAGGAGTAAAATTGGGAAGTTGAATTTTGAAATTAGCGCCAACGCTACCTATGCAAGAAGATATCTTGAATATACCGAAAGGGCGCCTTACCAAAGTTCTATGCAAAAATGGAAAGATCCATGGGGCAATAAACGTGTTCAGGGAAGAGAATGGGGATATGTGTACGACGGCCGGTATACCAACATAAATCAATACCAAACAGCACCTTTAATGGGTGGTGCATTAGGTAATTCAATGATGCTACCTGGCAGTAATGCTATAACCGACGCAAATGGAGATGGAATTATTGATGGTAATGATATACTCCCTGAGTTTTGGTCAGGACAGTACCAGGGGTTTGCAGGAATGCCTCCCTTACAGTATGGTATGACCATAAACCTTTCATATAAGGCTTTTGATATGAATGTACTATTCCAGGGTGCTGGCTTGTTTTCCGTATTTGCTTCACCCAATGATGTGTGGGGGTACGGACGTTACCCAGGCTTATGGGAGAAATACATGGACCGTTGGCGCCTTGAAGACCCCAATATGAATCCACAAGATCCGGCTGCCAAATGGATTCCTGGCAGGTATCCAGCCTTGCGGTCGAACTTTAATAATACAACGGATGGTCTTACCACAGACCAGTGGAGAATAAATGCAACATATCTGCGAATTAAAAGTATGGAAATTGGCTATACTGTACCCCAAAGGATAATTAAAAAAGCAGGTTTTGATAATCTCAGACTCTTTGTCAATGGTTTTAACTTGTTAACTTTTGCTGACCCGCTTGCTAAAAATTTAGATCCGGAAAGAGAAGAAGGGGAATTCCAGGCCGATTTAACCTATCCACTCATGAGGGCCTTCAACTTTGGCATCAACTTGAACTTTTAAATCCCCAATAAAATGAAAAAAATATTCATAAATAGCATCATTGCTCTAGCTGTACTTTCCATTTCCTCCTGTACTAAATTTTTAGAGGTAGAACCGCTGGACAGGGTTCCTGGTTCTCAATTACTTACGGATGTAAATGGTGTAAAAGTACTAATGGCTAATTTGTATAGCCGTATGCCCGTTGAGGATTTTAAATATAATCCGGGGGTGAGCTTTAACTATCACCGTACACCTGGCAGTGGTTTTATTGAGCCCGGCTTTGGTACTACTTTTTTAACAGATGAAAGTACTTTATCGGCCGGTTCGGGTGTTGGACCTGTGAATGATGGATACTGGGGATACGGTGATATTCGCCAGGCCAATATTCTGATGGAGCAATTTCCCTCGGTAGCCATGTCCGATGCACAAAGGGAGGCCTTACGTGCCGAAGCGCAGTTTATTCGTGCATACTATTATTTTGGCTTGGTAAAAAGATATGGCGGAGTTCCCATCATCACCAATAGCCAGGAATACACAGCAGGTACTGATAATGCCCAACTCTATGTGCCCCGCAGTACTGAGAAGGAAACCTGGGATTTCGTTCTAAAACAATTGGATTCAGCCGTTTTGTTTTTACCAACTACCTATAATTCTGCAGAAGGCATTTACAGGGCTACAAAGTGGGCTGCGTTGGGGCTTAAATCGAGGGCTGCATTACACGCTGCTTCTGTTGCTAAATTTTGGAACAGAGCAGCATTAACCGGTGAGGCTGTTGATAAAAAACTGACCGGCGGAATGACGACAACAGACGCAGATAACTATTATCAGCAATGTATTGACGCATCCACTGCAGTTATATCCGGATCGGGTAAAGCCCTTTACAAAGCTGCTCCGGCAAACCGAAACGAAGCAGCAAAAAATTTCCAGGATATTTTTCAAAATCCGGCTGTGGCAGATATAGAAGTACTTTTCAAAAAGGGCTATATTGACGGTACAGTTACTTTGTTGCAGGGGCATTCAACAGATGTTTTTTACAACCCATCACAAACAAACCCCGGCGGCTTATTCTATGGAAGGTTTAGTCCAACGCTTGATTTAGTGGATGTATTCGAAGATTATACAGATAATGGTACCGGAAAGAGTGCAATACTTGAAACCAGAACTGATGGTAATGAAACAGATGTAATTTCAAATCCCACTAATGTTGATATTAATAAACCTTACAAATTGTATGACAACTTATCGGATATTTTTGCTAACAAGGACGCACGCCTTCATGGAAGTATCATAGTACCAGGATCTGTATGGAAGGGAGTTACAATTATAATGCAAGGTGGGCTAATAACACAGGGAGGAAACAGGATTGTTTATACCAACGCAAGTGCCCCAGGTCAAGATGGAAAAACTTACTGGTCTTTGGGTGCTTCAGCGCTCAGTGGATTATCGGCATTTGTAAATCTAGGAAGTTCAAGTAACCAAAATTTTTCCAATTCTGGCTTTTCACTAAAGAAGTTTTTGCAGGAAGGAAGGAATGTACAGGGTACCTATTTTAGTTCAACGACCGACTATATCGATTTACGACTGGCAGAAGTGTATCTCAACTATGCCGAAGCCGCAATTGAAAGTGGGAAGGGTGATGCTGGCCTTGCAGCTACTTATTTAAATGCATTACGTAAAAGAGCCGGTCATACCGATAATATTCCGCTTTCTTTAGCCAATGTGCTTAAAGAGCGCAGGGTAGAAATGGCTTTCGAAGGCGGTCGCTATTGGGATCTTGTAAGAAGAAGGGAAACGCATACCATGTTTTCTTCTACTACCCGAAGAACAGTGTTGGTTCCTATGATTGACCTACGTCAGCCTATACCAAAATACTTTTTTGTAAGGGCTAATAATTTTTATGATGAAACAGCCGGAGGCCGTAATTTTCAAACATGGTTCTATTACCGTCCTGTTCCAGGTATAAGTTCAAATAAATTGGTACAGAATCCAAATTATTAATCAGCTAAATAAATTACCAATGAAAAAAGGATATTTCTTAAATACTTTAATATTTGCTATCGTATTATCTTCCGTTTCTTGTAAAAAGGACAATATGCCTGGGCCGGATGCGCAGGTGTATGGTATAATTAAAGATAAAACGACAGGCCTGTCAGTTGAAACCGATCTTGTAAATGGCTCGGCCATTGAAGCATTTGAATTGGGCTATGCTACACCGGTTTCACAAAGGTGGGTTATAAAAAATAATGGAGAGTACCGTAATAATCTTGTTTTTTCCAACCAATACACTTTTGAACTTCGAAATAGTAATTTTTTCCCGATAAGCATGCCCAATCAAACTATTAGGCCAGGAGAAAATAAGTTGGATTTTGAGGTTGATCCCTATATCAGGGTTAAAAATTGTACCATTACCTACGATGCAGCGGCGAAAAGGATTAATGCATCGTTTTCACTGGAAGCCGGCCAATCAACAGTAAAAGTTAGGGCGGTAAGATTATATGCATTCAGTGATATATATGTGGGCGAGCCTACAAAATTTGGGACAACAGGTACTGGGTTTACACAAACTTATACACCCTCCAAAGTAATTGACAATGCTACTGTAACGCTTAGTATTGATTTAGCAGCTAATACCGCTTTTTTCCCTACAGGCAGGGATTATTTTTTTAGGGTTGGAGCCCTGGCAGACGTAGCCGGTGTTGGAACAATTAGGTATAACTATGCGCCCAATGTGAAGTTGCCATTGTAATCTAATCTTCCTATGAATTACCTGAATTGCAAGAGAATAGAAGGGTATCCCATAATGTTCAGGAGCTGTTATAAGGAGACCTGGCAGAAAATATTTTGCTGCCGGTCTTCCTAATGGCCGGGCTGAAACTGATCCTGTTTATTAAAAATCAGGTAGACAGTTAAAATGCCGGACAACCGGGAACTAAAAATGAATTTCTGCATCCACAGTGTAACAATCTCTTACCTAAATAAAATTAATTCATGAAAAAGATATGGTTTCTGTTCCTCTGCTGTAGTACGTATTCAAATGGCTGGTCGCAAAAAAAAATGGCACTAGCTGAATTAACGGATGCGCAGGTGGTTAGCCTAATTCAAAAAAAGCAACCTTTAAAGGGCGCAACGGTACCGGCTAATATCCGCTTACAGGTTGGAGCTACGCATGTAGCTGGCAAATACTATTTTACCAAAGAACCATACCTGGTAGAAGGGTGCAAAAAAATGAATGAGCTCGGATTTGGTGTGGTAAAACTTTGGTTCAGGAAAAATGGTGGCGGCTATCCCTACAATTCAGATTGGGCCATCGATAAAGATATCAGTCTAAAGCAACTGGCCGGGCATCCATATTGGGCGGCCTGTTTTGACATGCCCTTTAGCACCATCGCCTTAAGCATTGAAGGCGCTGGTATTAGAACTACCGATTCTTCTGCAAAAGCGGAAGAAGCTGAGATCTATGAACTCACTAAATTCCTCCTTGAAAAATATCGGGACAGGTCTGTTACATTCATCATTCACAACTGGGAAGGCGATTGGATGATGCGGGGTGGTACGGGTACCGATGCAAGATGGTCCCGTAAGCCTGGCGAACTAATTAAAGCAGTGGATGGCGATCGCTATACGGTAGCTGTGCCGGCAGATTCGGCCAGCCGGATCAATGCAATGGCCAAATGGTTTAAAGCCCGGCAGGATGGTGTAAACAGGGCCCGGAATGAAGTGAAGCAAACCAGGTGTAAAGTATATCATGCCATCGAAGCCAATAAAGTCATGGACAGCCGTGACGGTATTCCCGGCATCGTTAACAGCGTATTGCCACTAGTAGAAACAGATATGGTTTCATGGTCCTGCTACGACGGACTGGATGAAACAGGGCTTCATCTCTACAGGGGCATCGAATATATCCGTCAGCAAATGAAACCAACTAAATATATGCATAACAAAAAAGTTGTTTTCCTCGGGGAGATAGGGATACCCGAACAACGCTATGACGGTCTGATGGAATTAGCCCCGGTAGTTAAAAGATGGGATGCTTACATAGGTGTTTGTCTAACCTTACAAATTCCTTATTTAATCCAGTGGGAACTGTATTGCAATGAACCAAAGGATGAGGCACAAAGAAAACTGAACGATGTGCGTACAACCAGTGAAATGAGGGGCTTTTGGTTGATTCGTCCAGATGGTACCAAAGGATTTGCGATGCAGTATTTTGACCTGCTGCTGAAATATGCAGGGGGAACCATACCCTCCGGGGAATTAAATATCAACAATTAAAATTTATGAAACCCATTGCGAAGCATCAGTTTTTTAGTAGGTTTTGTAGTCCATAGTCGGTGGTTGATATTGTTTTTTTTTCAATGAAGTAATTTCTTTTGAAACCAAAAAGGGCGGTTTGGCGGTAACGGCTATCTCATTTAATTTGGCCGTTATCCCTACCAAACAAGATGTATATTTTCTTTTGGTCACTTTCATTTTAAAGGGATATTATTTTAAATCTTTAAAGTTGCATACCAAATTATTGTTGTTTGGTATGGAAACAAGATTAGGTAACATCCTATAGCAGTTATACCTATCGGGCACACCTTCAAAATGAATGCGATAATTTGGAAAGTATTCACTCGGGCCTTAATTTATGTAAGTATGAAAAAAAAATATATTATATCGGTACTTTTTTCTTTTTTCAGCATTTTAGTTGACGCACAAAACGCAACCGTGCAGCAGCCAAATGCTTCCCTACAATTAGAAAAAATTACAGAAGGGAAACCGCGAAACATTATTTTCATTCTTACCGACGATCACCGGTTTGATTTTATGGGCTTCACAGGCAAAGTGCCCTGGCTGCAAACACCTAATATGGACAAGATGGCCAAAAAAGGTGCCTGGGTGAAGAATGCCACCGTTACTACTTCATTATGTTCTCCATCACGAGCTAGTATTCTTTCAGGTCAGTATGCACACACGCATACAGTGATTGATAATTTTTCACCACTTCCTCCTGAGCTGGTCTTCTTTCCCCAGTACTTGCAGCAGGCGGGTTACAACACAGCATATTTTGGTAAATGGCATATGGGTAATGTTGGCGATCAACCGCAGAAAGGTTTTAACCATTGGGAGAGTTTTAAAGGACAAGGTGTGTATTACAATCCTTTATTCAACATTAACGGAAAACATATACAATACAAAGACAGCACTTATATAACTGACCTGTTAGCAGACCATGCTACTGAGTGGATAAGCAATCAGGATAAGAATAAGCCTTTCTTTATTTATTTATCGCACAAGGGTGTACACGATGAGTTTATGCCGGCACCAAGGCACCGCGGTATGTATCATGATAAGCCTATCAATTATCCATCTACCATTAATCTTACGGCTACCGGAAAAACTATTGGCGATGTAAACAAAAGCCCAACGGCTGAGATGGTTAAGAATGATACCAACTACAATGTGACCGATATACCGGAGTGGGTACGCCGTCAGCGTACTAGCTGGCATGGTGTAGACTTTATGTATAATGACCGTGTACAATTCGACGAGTTTTATCGTCGTTATTGCGAAACCTTGTTGGCTGTAGATGAAAGTATAGGAAAAGTGATGGCTACCCTAAAAGCAAAGAAACTTGAAAAAAATACAGTCATCATTTATATGGGCGATAATGGCTTTTTAATGGGCGAGCATGGGCTGATAGACAAACGGAATATGTACGAAGAAAGCCAGAAAGTACCGCTGCTGGTGTATGCTCCCGAACACATTGAAGGCGGACAGGTTCTAGAACAGGTAATTCAGAATGTAGATGTGGCACCAACCATTTTGGAATTAGCCGGGATAAAAACGCCAAAGCAAATGCAAGGCCGATCGTTTCTGCCATTGCTGAAAGCTAAAAATATCGCCTGGCGTAATGAAGCATTTTATGAATATTATTGGGAATACAGTTACCCGCAAACGCCAACTACGTTTGGTTTGCGCAAGGGCAGGTACAAGTTCATCTTCTACCCCGGTATATGGGATGTGTCAGAATTTTTTGACCTGCAAACAGATCCTGAAGAAAAAAAGAACCTGTGGCGTCACCCGGCTTATCAACCCCTGATAAAACAACTTCGTGAAGAACTATGGGATTGGTTAGACAAAACAGGCGGGATGCAGATTCCATTAAAGCGTATAACTGAACTAAGGGAGGACTTTCCCGTAAAAGGTTTGTATTAATAAATCAATGTGTAATTCTAAAATTCATACTACAGTTTACTTGTCATTTGCAATGTTAATTGCATCCTGTGGTGCAGTTACATGGTTGGATGATGAGGAAAAAAGTTTGCAGGTAACAAACAAGCAAAGGATGCAGTGTATGACAGCTTCTTTTGACGAGGGAACAGCATTACAACCAGGATTTGAACCTACAATAGAATTTACGAAGCTGCCCACTTCAGAAAAGCCTGAAGCCATGGTGTGGATACCAGGGGGCATATTTAGTATGGGCTGTGCCGACCCTACCGCCATTTCCGGTGGCGGTGCTGAAAGCATGAATGATGCACGACCCATTCATCGGGTACAATTACAAGGATATTGGATGGATGAAACAGAAGTTACCAATGAGCAATTTGCAGTGTTTGTAAAAGCTACTGGTTACAAAACCATTGCTGAACAAACACCAACGTCTTCTGAATTTCCAGGCATAGCTCCCGAGTATTTAGTAGCAGGCTCATTAATGTTTACTCCGCCTACACATGCAGTTCCGGTAGATAACCCTGTTAATTGGTGGAGGTTTATTCCGGGTGCTGATTGGCAACATCCTGAAGGGCCGCAAAGCTCCATTAAAGGAAAAGAAAAAGAGCCGGTGGTACACATAGCATGGGCAGATGCAATGGCATTTTGTAAATGGGCAGGAAAAAGATTGCCTACAGAAGCAGAATGGGAATTTGCAGCACGGGCGGGGAAGCATGGACAAATGTTTATGTGGGATGAAAATGAATCCATACCGCAGGCTAACATTTTCCAGGGTTCTTTTCCACATCAGAACAACCAACTGGATGGATACGAAGGATTAGCTCTGGTAAAAAAATATAAGAGCAATGGCTATGGATTGTATGATATGGCTGGCAATGCCTGGGAGTGGTGCAGTGATTGGTATGACAGCAATTATTATTCATCCGCTAACCAGGTTGCAGTAAATCCAACCGGACCAAATGCATCAAATGATCCGGCAGAACCAGAGGCTAAAAAAAAGGTGCAACGTGGAGGCTCTTATTTATGTGCCGAAAGTTATTGTACCCGATATATGATTGGCTCAAGGGGAAAAGGAGAATGGCGTACAGCATCTAACCATGTAAGTTTTAGGTGTGTAAAAAATGGGTAAGTTTTTAATTTAAAGTTGTAGATCATTTTATTAATCGTGCAATATGTTTAGAGGTTATATCACAATTGTTTTCTTGATTGTATGTGCAAATTGCATCGCCCAAAAACCAATGCAATATTGGAACAAAAACACTCAGCTACTTCCATGGCGTATACAGCCGGTCATTAGTTCCATCACTTATTTGGACCTGGACAAAGATGGAGATCCAGATATCTTAAAAGCAATGTTGAATGACTCAATTCCCATTCTTTGGATTGATGATGACGATGATATGAAGCAAGGAGACAAAGAAGGAGATACTGATAATGATTGTTTATTAATCGACAAAAACAAAGATGGCATTTTTGCTGGCCCATTTGACTTCAGTATCGATTGGATAGATGAAGATCATGATGGCAAAGCAGATATTCAGCTAATCGTAAACAACGCCGGAACAAAAGTTAGAAACTATTTTGATTGGGGTGCCGATTTTATGTATGTGCTGGATGTAGACAAAGACCAGATAATGCACTATGTAGATTGGAATAAAATTATGATGCGGGCATGGGAACATTACGGCCACGCTAACTTTTACAAAGACTATAGCGGCAATTCTACTTTTCTAAAAATGCATGCTTCCAGCTTTAGAATCAGCGATCTAAGATATAATTGGGAGAATCCATTTATTTTTTATGATACAGATAAAGATGGATTAACCGAATGGGCTATTCGTTTAGTGGATACTCCCGTTTTTAGAGATAGTAGCAATAATAAAAAAAATGGTTTTAATTTAATTGATTCCAGTTTGGATGTACAGTTCACTAAAAAAATAGATTATGCAGCAATTACCTGGGATCTGGATAATGATAATGGTGCAGGCAACGAATTTGATTTTGACATGAGTTTGCTGTTTAAAGGCAAAGGATTTGCTTATGAAGACCAGGGCCATCGGTTCAAGGGATTAAGAGGGCTTGCTGCAGCAAACAGTTTTATGTACGATAGCCGTTGGCGCAATATTGACACCCTTTTTTATCCGGATAGAGATACAGCGTATCAAATGATTTTTAAAAAAGGAGATTGGCAGCAATGCCGCTTGGTATTTGATGAAGATGATGATTGCAACCGATGGGAAAGGGTAGAATTTTACGATCCACTCGATTTTTGGAAAACAGGAATTGAAGGTGGAGGCCTTGATAATAATGGACAGTCAGACGCAATAGGTGATCGGGGTGAGTTTGATATGAATAATTCTGGGAAAGGAAAATTGTATATCGGTGCTTTTGATGGTCGTATTCATTTGTATGGAGCAGAGTGGGGCGGATGGCGAATAGATCAAACTGCATTTTCATACCAGGGCTTTGGGGGATTTTATGAAAAATGGAATAGGAAGAGATTGCAATTAGTGCACGAAAAATTTGCCAGTATAAAATATGAAGACACTGATGGAAATGGATTTATAGATCAAATACTGTACGACCTGGATGGCGATCATTTATTTGAAGATTCGGTTTCTCTTATCAATATGAATATAAACGATAGACAATCAGTTATTGAAACTGCCAACATGCGCTATCCTGATTTTTCAACGCTTTTTAAAACGATCACCAATAAAAATTGGAGCCGTGCTTTGCTCGCTTTAAAAGCTGCTGAAAAATATAATATCAATACTTATTGGTATTCATTTTATAAACAGCCACATTCTTTGCAAGAGAAATATGATTATTCTTTTTGGCTCAACTTTTATATCTATCAAGACCTAAGGTATCAAGCCCGTGTAGATAATAATCAACAATTAGTAGCATTAATAGATAAAGCCTATTATTCGGGTAACTGGACTATGCTATTGAAGTAAAAAAAGATGAAGATGATGATCTATAATATTATTGTTAGGTATACCTTTTTTATAGCTATACTTTTTATAGCAGAAAAATCAGTTTGTCAAAGTACTGAATCAGGTTATACTCATGTTACTGCAGCAATGATTAAGGAGCACTTAGACAGTTCCGAAATAAAAAATATTCATCCAAGATTATTTTTTTCTACCAACGATATTGCCAGATTAAACAGGTTGTATGAGCAGGGCGATACACTCATCAGAATTGGTTTTTTGCAAAATAAGAAAGAGGCCAATGAAACACTACAACAACCGTTATTGAAATACTTTCTCGATGATGCAAAACTCAGGGTTCCTTCTGTTCACAAGTTTGCTGTTCAATTACCGCCACTAGTAATGATGTATCAACTCACCGGCGATACTTCTTATGCCCGCAGAATAGTCAATCAGTTTGAATTGATGAGTTCTTTTCCTGATTGGGGTGCTAACCGCCATTTTTTAGATGCTGGTATTGGCGGTTTTGATTTTGCATTGGCATATGATGCATTGTACACGTTTTTAACTGCCGATGAAAAAAAAATGATGAAGGACGCAGTAATGAAACAGGTATTAAAACCGGGGAAAGAACAATTGCAAAAGAGAATATGGTGGTCAACAGCCAATCACAATTGGAATGGTATCTGCAACGGCGGAATCATTATGGCTGCTTTGGCAATGTATGAAGATGACCCGCAAGAAATGAGTGAGATTATTGCTTTGGCCATCAATGCCCTGCCAAAATACATTCAATCTTTTGAGCCCGATGGACAAAGTGAAGAAGGCTTAATGTATTGGGGCTATGGCCTGATGTATACTACCATTGCCATGGAAAGTATGCAACGGGTATTGGGTTCTGCATTCGGATTAGATCAAATGCCAGGGTTCAAAAAAACAGGATGGTTCCCTGCTTATGTTTCTGGTCCGGTTAACAGTTTAAGTATTGGTGATGATCCGGTAAAAGATTCCAGGAGCCGCTCATTTTTCTGGTTCGCAAAAAATAATAATGATTCTGCCCTGGCAAAAATGCAATACGATCTATGTAAAGAAACCAATACGATGAATTGGATGGATATGGTGTATTACAATCCCAATATGGTTAAGGCAAAATCTACTGCCAGAACAATTTCATTAGAAAACTATATCCATGGTATTGAAGTAATGTCGTTAAGGGATGGATGGAATAAAAATGCTGTATTTGTATCAATGCATGGGGGAAATAATTTTGCTAACCACGGGCATTTAGATGCCGGCAGTTTTGATATCCAGGCATTGGGTGAAGTTTGGGCTTATGGCAATCTTGGCCGCGATGATTATACTTATCCAGGGTATTTCTCTAAAACTACATTGCCTACATATACAGGGGTAGATTCCATACAAACGGTTGCAGGCCGGTGGCATTTCTACAGATTAAGAGCAGAAGGAAAAAATTGCCTGGTGTTTAATCCATCTGCCAGTCCTGATCAAAATGAAATGGGTGCAGCCACTTTATTAAGTCAGCAGATTGGAGTAAATGAAAGTTCATATACACTTAATCTTACCAATTGTTATTCCCGTGATGTAAAATACTATACCCGTAAAATTCAATTAAATAAATCCAAATCGGTTATTACTGTGCAGGATGATTTTGTTGCAAATACAACGGCCACTGTTTGGTGGAGCATGCATACAAAAGCAACTATTAGCATTCGGGCTGATGGCAAATCTGCTTTGTTACAATTAAATAATAAAGAAATGATAGCTACAATTAAAAGTCCTGCCAATGCAGTGTTCCAGGTATTAAATGCTGCTTACCTGCCTGGTCAATCATTTCCATTGACAAAACATTCAGAAAACCTTGGATTCAAAAAGCTGGCTATTAAACTGGAACAAATCAAATCAGAAAAAATACAAGTAGTATTTGAACCCTTAAAGAAGTTGATTAATAATAAAACTCATCAATGAACAAGCGCCAAAGTAAGATGATGTCATCGAAAACCGGAATTGATTGGATTTGCAAATTATTTTGCAGCATAATTGTTCTGTGTATTTTTTCTATTGCCAAAGTAAATGGGCAACTTAAAGCGGCTGGAATTTTCGGCGATAATGCCATTTTGCAACAAGGTATTTCTATTCCAGTTTGGGGCCTGGCAAAATCATCTTCCATAGTGAGTATATCGCTTGGTGATAATCAAATAAAGGTAAAGAGTGATGAGCAGGGAAAATGGATGGGTTATTTGCCTGCCCTGCAGGCAGATGGCAAAGTGTATCAGTTGAGTATATCTTCTGGCGCGGAAAGTATTAACTATAGTAATATAATGTTAGGTGAGGTATGGGTCGCTTCCGGCCAATCGAATATGGAATGGCGGATGGGTTCGGAGATAACTAACAAAGACGAAGAAATAAAAAATGCTAACTATCCAGATATACGTTTCCGTGTAGTTGATAATGTCACCTCTATCATTCCTGTTGATGATATAATTCAAAAAGAGTGGAAGGTCTGTAATGCTCAAAATGCGCCATTATTTTCTGCAGTTGCTTATTTCTTTGCAAGGTCATTGCATGTTGATCAACATGTTCCGGTAGGAATCGTTGTTGCGTCAAGGGGAGCTACTGGTATTGAAACCTGGATGAGTAAAGACCGGTTATTAACCCATCCTGATTTTACTGCGGCTTTAAATAAAAGGGACGAAGATTCGGCACATTGGAATGAATATGTAAGAAAATCATTGAAAGCCGAAACGGATAGGGATGTTGTTGCAAAAACTTCTTTTAACGGACTGAAAGTAGGGGTACCACAATTGACTTTCAATGATACGGGATGGGCAAAAACGCAGTTCCCTTTGTCTTCGGCTAAAATGGGATATGGTAATTACTGGGGCCTCATTTGGATGCGTAAAACATTTGAGCTAACTAAATCTGATATAAAAAATGAACAACGGTTATTTCTTCCTATCAAGGATCAAAATGATCATGTGTATCTCAATGGAAAAGAGTTGGCTCAGGGTGTTTCAAAGTTGAAAGATAAAACGGTTGTCATTCCAAAAGGGCAGTTAAAAGCGGGAAAGAATATTCTGGCTATACGCATGTATGTAAACTGGGGTACTGCTGATATTGGCGATCGCAATACCAATTGTTATTTACAATCTGCAGATGGAAAACAACTTGTATTGGATGGCGATTGGAAGCACAGCAATTCTATTGAGCCTGCAGTAGCAGGTTGGCAAGATTATTATAATAAGGCTACGGTAAATTTCAATGGAATGATTCATCCATTGATTCCCTATGGTATAAAAGGATTTCTCTGGTATCAGGGTGAGAATAATGCTTCAAAAGCAAAACAATATGCTGAACTGCAACCTATGTTGATTGATGATTGGAGGGTTCGATGGAAGCAGGGATATTCACCATTTCTGTTTGTTCAATTAGCTGGCTATAAGTCGAGGTCAGATGCGCCAGTTGCTAATGATGATTGGGCACAATTCAGAGATGCCCAACGGAGTACATTGTTTTCATCAAACAATACTGCAATGGCTTGTGCCATTGATATTGGCGATGAATTCAATATTCATCCGCCTAATAAGCAAGAGGTTGGACGCCGGCTTTACCTGGCAGCTCAACAGCAAGTATATCATCAAAATGTTACTGGTTCCGGCCCCTTGTTTAAATCGGCCATCATACAAGGTAATCAAGTTAGCATTTCATTTACTTATGCCGGGAATGGTCTTGTAGTTAAAGGAAATTCGCCCATTGCTGGTTTCGCTGTTTCAGATAGCACAGGTAAATGGTTCTGGGCCAATGCTACTATTGTTGGAGAAACCATCGTTGTAAGTTCAAAAGAGGTGTTACGACCGGTTAGGGTGCAATATGCCTGGCAATCCAATCCAATGGCAACATTGTATAACGCATTAGGTTTACCTATGATTCCATTTAATGAAAAAGTGATTCAATGAAGTTAATATTTCTATACAAGCATTTTAAATATACGTTATGTCAATATCGAAATCAGTACTCAAAATAGTATGCATCATTACATGGTTTTTGATGATATTTATATCACCATTAGTATATGGTCAGGGCAAAACAAATTTTGGCCTTACAAGGCCACAGCCAACTGCCAGTTTGCCTGTGGGAATTTCAAAACCAGATGCGCCTGCAAAAAAAGGTAAACTGCCTGCCATATCCAAATTGATTAAAAATAATCAGGGAAATTACCAATTAAACAATGGTTGGGAATTGGCAGATGGTAATACAGTTACCGCAAATGAACAATCAATATTTTCTGCAAATTATAACAGCAATAATTGGTACAATGCAGTGGTTCCCGGAACGGTATTGACTACCCTGGTTCAGCAAGGCGTTTATCCTGATCCTTACATAGGATTGAATAATATGGTGATTCCTGAAGATTTATGCAGAAAGGATTGGTGGTATAGAATTTCTTTTTCTGCTCCAGCCGAAGAGGCAGGTAAAATAGCCTGGTTACAATTGAATGGCATTAATTACAAAGCTGATATATGGTTGAATGGGAAATTGATTGGCACAATGAAGGGGGCATTTGTAAGAGGTAATTTGAATGTAACAGGAATTATTCAAAAAGATAAAAAGAATATACTTGCAGTGCATATTTATCCTCCGCCCAATCCCGGCATTCCGCATGAGCAATCAAAATTAGCAGGCATGGGCCCCAATGGCGGACAACTGGCATTGGATGGACCTACCTTTATTTCTTCAGAGGGTTGGGATTGGGTTCCTGGTATTCGCGATAGAAATATTGGTATTTGGCAGGATGTGCAACTGCATTATACAAACGCAGTTACTTTATCCAATCCACAGGTAATTACTGATCTTCCTTTACCAGACACCTCTACTGCTGAAATTACTATTAAAGTAGGGGTAAAAAATAATAGCAATCTGGAACAGTCCATTTTAGTGAAAGGAGCCATTGGTAATATTAATGTGGAAAAGCAAGTTAAGTTGGCAGCAGGCGAAAATCAACAAGTCATATTCTCCCCTGCAACCCACCCTTCATTGCGATTAGTTCAACCAAAACTTTGGTGGCCCAATGGATATGGTAATCCTTTATTGTATCAACTGGCATTGACGGTTATGGATAACAATAATCGCATTTCTGATGAACAACAGGTTCGTTTTGGTATTCGTGAATTTTCCTATGAAATGATGATTGACGCACCTCAAAAACTGGGTTGGCGGGTTGCCTATAGTCCAACTGATGTAAAAGAGAAAAAGCCCATATTCGATAATGTTAAGCGTAGAGACTTTGAGAATAAAATTTTCATCCCGTCTTTGAGAGCAGGCGTGGATACCAGCATCTTTCAAACAATATCACAAAGCAATAATCCTTTCCTGGTAATAAAAGTAAATGGACAATCTGTTTTTTGCAGAGGAGGAAATTGGGGTATGGATGATGCTATGAAAAAAGTATCCAGAGAGCAATTGGAGCCATCCTTCCGGTTGCACAAAGAAGCTAACTATAACATGGTTCGAAACTGGACAGGCGAATGTACTGAGGAAGTATTTTTTGAACTGGCAGATGAATATGGTATGCTGGTTTGGAACGATTTCTGGATTTCGACTGAAGGGTATAATCTTAACCCATTGGATCAGCAAATGTTTCTGGAGAATAGTTTGGAAACCATTCGTCGTTTCCGCAACCATCCTTGTATTGCTATTTGGTGCCCCCGCAATGAAGGGTATGCTCCGGTTGGTATTGAAGATGAGTTGTACCGGCAATTGATGGAGGAAGATGGAACACGGCATTATAATGGCAACTCCCGTGAAATCAATCTGCGTCAAAGTGGAGACTGGCACTATATACAAGATCCTGCCCTTTATTTTACTAAATATGCAGAAGGATTTAGCACAGAAATCGGCACTTTCTCAGTTCCTGTTGCCACTACATTAAAGAAGTTTATTAAACCCGAAGATCAATGGCCTATTAATGATGTATGGCACTACCACGACCTGCATTCAAACAATCAAAATCTCGAAGGCTACCTCCAGGCGGTGGATAGTTTATATGGAAAGCCACAAGGCATTGAAGCGTTTTCGAGAAAAGTACAACTTGTCAATTATGAAAGCCATCGTGCTATGTTTGAAGCATGGAACAGTAAAATGTGGGATAGAGCAAGTGGGGTTCTATTGTGGATGACACATCCTGCATGGCCCAGCATGATCTGGCAAACGTACTCATGGGATTTTGAAACGCATGGCTCGTATTTTGGTGCCATGAAGGCCTGCGAGCCGGTGCATGTGCAAATGAATCTGCATGACAATAAAGTGATTGCAGTAAATACAACCCTGCAAAACTACAACTCAGCTAATCTTACTTTTTCAGTTATCGATATCAATGGCAAAATAGTTTTCACCGCTAATAAAAAAACAGACGTTCTTCATAATAGCAAGACTGAAATATTTACACCGGATTTTTCTGAAATCAATTTACCTGAAGTGTACCTGGCAAAAATTGAATTAAAAACTTCAGACGGCCAGGTATTGTCGACGAATGAATATTGGAAATCAAATAAGGAAACCGGTAATTTCCTGGCTTTCAATAAGCTGCCTGATGTTTCATTAAATATTACCAAAAGCAAATCAATGAATGGGAAGTGGTTGATACAGATAGAAAATAAGTCAACTTCACCTGTAGTAGGCTTAAAGTTAAACCTCTCAGATGTAAAGAACAATATTCTACTTCCGGCTTATTTCAGTGATGGGTATTTCACGCTAATGCCGATGGAGAAAAGGGAAATTGAGGTAAACTATACTGGTAATGCTAAAGGAGTAAAAATTAGAACGGAAGGATATAACAGTGCACCAAAATTTCATTTGTTAAATTGAAAAAATGAAGAAGATTAATTGTCTGCTAGGGATACTATTTATTTCGGCTGTTTCAATAGGGTGGGCACAACCAACAGAACAGCTTATTAAAGTACTGATTACGCCCAATCATGAAAAATGGGAATGTAAAATTGGCGACAATTCAAATTTCAAAATTTCAGTATTAAGCAATGGTGTTGCTATCAATAATGTAAAGATTGTATACCAGATTGGGTCCGAAAGAATGAAACCTTTTATTATTGATTCATTGCAAATAGGTAAAGGAAGTTTTACGACTGGTAATTATACGATGAAAGAGCCGGGTTTTCTTCGCTGTGTGGTAACTACTTCCTGGCAAAATAAACAGTACAGAAACCTGGTGACCATAGGATATGATGTTGAGAAGATACAACCTACGGTTACAAAGCCTGCAGACTTTGATGCATTCTGGCAAAAAGCAAAAGAGGAGCTTTCGAAGATTCCTTTGGATACCAAATTGACTTTATTACAGGATAAAAGCTCTTCGCTAACCAATGTTTACCAGGTAAACTTGCAAAGCTATGGTGCTTCAAGATTGTATGGCATTTTGTGTGTGCCAAAAAAGCCAGGTAAGTACCCGGCCATTTTGCAAGTTCCGGGTGCAGGTATTCGACAGTATAATCCAGATCTAGAAATGGCGGACAAAGGCATCATTGTTTTCACTATTGGTATTCATGGTATTCCGGTAAATCTGGAGCCTTCAGTGTATAATGATTTAAATGCAGGGGCTTTGAAAGGATATTTTTTCTTTAATGCAGCTAACAGAGATAAGTTTTATTACAAGCGTGTATACATGGGTTGTGTAAGAGCTAATGATCTTATTCTTAGCCTTCCAGAATTTGATGGTGAGCATCTTGCTGTAAGTGGGAATAGTCAGGGAGGAGCATTAAGTATTGTCACAGCGTCATTAGACAACCGGGTTAAATATCTGGCAGCCATACATCCTGCCTTATGCGATTTAACTGGTTACTTAAGTCAACGTGCTGGCGGGTGGCCGCATTTTTTTGACAACAATAACTTGCCCCTTTATAACAATAAGGAAGTCATCAATACTTTGTCTTATTACGATGTTGTCAACTTTGCCAAAACCTTAAAAACAGATGGTTATTATACATGGGGGTTTAATGATGAAACCTGTCCGCCCACTTCTATGTATGCAGCTTATAATAGTATTAGTGCCTCCAAATCAACCGCGGTTTATTTGGAAACAGGGCATTGGATTTATCCTGAACAAAAGGAGGCTTTTAATAATTGGCTGATAGCAAAATTGAAACTGTAATTGAAAAAATTGATTTTAAACTACGCTAGAATGAAAATAGTTTTTGGTTTACAGTTATTAATAGTACTTCTTTTTGTATATCCTGCTAATGCTCAAAAGAAGTATATTAAAAAAAGTGTATCCTACCCGATTGGAGCTTCGGTAGATGGTAATTTATTATTAAACAATGCGGTTTATCGCAATTTAGTGGCAGCCGAGTTTAATAGTATTACTGCTGAAAATGATATGAAAATGTATCGGATTCATCCGGAAGAAAACAGGTATGATTTTACTATGGGCGATTCTATCGTGGCTTTTGCACAACGAAATAATATGCGGGTACATGGTCATACATTGGTGTGGTTTTCTGGTATGCCGGATTGGTTGAAGCAGTTTAAGGGATCTAACTTAAAATTTGAAGAGCAGGTGAAGCACCATATTCAAAAAGTAGTATCTCACTACAAAGGAAAAATTGCTTCCTGGGATGTGGTGAATGAATACTTAGCCCATGAAAGCGATTCAGTACGTACCTGTATTTTACAAGAGAAAATGGGCGACGATTATTTGGCAAAATGTTTCCAGTGGGCACATGATGCCGATCCGGATGCTTTGCTTATTTATAATGAATATGGAATGGAATGGTCGGAAAAAAAATTACAGGGTATCATCCGGATTGCCATGGATTTTAAAAAACGTAAAATTCCTATTGATGGGTTAGGAGTTCAGTTTCATTTGAAAATATTTAACTCAAATGATACCATCGTAAGGGTATTGCGGGAGTTAAGTAAAACAGGTTTGAAGATTCATATTTCTGAATTTGATATGATGGTTAATGTAGGGGAAAACAGGAAAAATGTTTATAGTGATTCACTCAAGAAAGTACAACAGGATAAATTTGTTTTTGTATTTAATGCCTATCAAAAGGAAGTGCCTGGTGCTCAAAAATATGGTATTACTTTTTGGAATGTTAGTGATAAGGATACCTGGCTAAGACCCACTTATAAGATGATGGAGTGGCCTTTGCTTTTTGATGATGCGTATCAGCGTAAAGCAGCTTATTACGCAGTGTTGGAGAGTTTGAGGAGTAAAAAATAGAATTGGTGAATGGATGCATCTTTAGATATTGGGTAAACGCAGCTGTCTATAATTTTAGGCGGATAACGATACGTTGCATGGTAAGAAGTAGAATGCTGTTCCGAAACATAAAAGTATATAACAGAAACCTTGGTTTTACTATTGTTGAATCAATTATTAAATAGCAGGAATAAATAACAAATTGAATTTTATGACGAAGTTGTTGAAGTAAAAAATTTGTTAGGTGGTTTTTTTAAAGGGTATTTTCAGCACAAAAAATTTATAACGAATTTCCTTTTCCAGAAATGAATACTATTTTAAAAAATATCTGTTTCCTTTTACTTTTCGTGCATTGTAAAACAGGGATTGCTCAAAAGCAGGACGGAGTAAAGTTGTATTCAGAAAGGCAGGTAAACTTTAATTACCTTAATGGTGCCTATACCAACCAATTATTGCAGGATGATTTTGGAAACGGGGCTTATCCTGCGGGCCGTGCTTTTGCTGCTATAGAAAATGGTGTATATAAAATTACTTTTAATAAAGGTGAGAAAGTAAATAAAACCGGTGCTGCGGTTCAATTGAAAATTCAACCGGCAAAGCAGTATACATTAGAGTATCGAATTAAATACGATGCCAATTTTCAGGATGGCCTGCATGGCAAGCAATTCGGTTTTGTAGTGGGCGTCGGGTATGATGGCGGAAGGGGAGAAGAAGCAAGAACTAATGGTAACGGAGGAAGTGTCCGTTTACAGTTTGACGCCCATGATTCAACTATTTCTAATCAGCTTTATGTATATCATGCCGATATGAAAGGTAAATATGGTGAAAACCCCGGCAATCAAAAATTCTTTTTTAAAAAAGGCGATTGGAATACCATTCGAATGACGGTTACCATGCAAAGTAGTAGTAACGTAGCTGACGGTAAAATTGACGTTTGGTGCAATGGCAAAAAAAAATTCAGGTGGATAGTATGCTATTTGTGCGGGAAGAAACTGCCAATAGAATAACAAAAATTTCATTTGAATCCTTTCCCGGTGGTAGGGGTGCGGTGCCTTTGTACGATAACTATGTGTATGTAGATGATGTAAAATGGTATAGTGGAACTGAAGTCATGAATGATGGTTCAATGTTTATTCCAATTTTCAGAGATACTTCACACTCAACTGAACAAAAAGTTGATGATTTATTTTCAAAGATTTCTGTAGACAAAAAAATTTCGTTGCACGGTTATAATAGTAAAGCAATAGATAGGTTGGGTATACCTGCTTACAATTGGTGGTACGAAGTATTGCATGGCGTTGGACGGGCAGGGCAAGCAACCGTTTTTCGGAAGGCAATTGCGCCCAACGCTCCCAGCCTGTTTGCGCTTATGGGAAACTATAATAACGTTTCAGGTAACATGTTAAGTTTTTTAGAAGGTACAACCGAGGACGCAGCGACTTCTATTTCGGTGCGTTACGAATTAGGCTACGACGATAGTGATACGGCACGGTTTGGCGGATTATGGGCTGCCGGATTTGCAGATGGTACGATTGCATTCCTTGGGCTAACACCTTCACTTGAAGGCGAAGAACATGATGTTTTTTTATCGAAAACAGGCGGGGATAAGGCCGATTTCTCTTTTCCATTGACACATATAAAATTATTGCAGCAATTATCTGCTAACAAAAAGCCATTGGTTCTTGTGTTGAATGCCGGTAGTGCCATTGATATAGAATCTTTAAAAACTTATTCTGATGCTATCCTTCTTGCATACTATCCCGGTGAACAGGGCGGTACGGCATTGGCAGAAATAATTTTTGGGGAGCGTTCCCTTTCCAGGCGTTTGCCGGTAATTTTTTATAGATCGGTAAACGATTTGCCAGCTTATGATCATTACTTCATGCAAGGCAGAACCAACTGCTATTTAAAAGGTGAAGTTTCTTTCCCCTTTGGGTTTGGCCTTAGCTATACTTCATTAAGCTATCAATGGAATGAAAAACCTGTTCCTATTGTCAGTAACATTCGTTTTTCATTTAACAAAGAAAATACCGGTAAAATGGAAGGGGACGACGTGTTTCAGGTATGTAATAGATGTCCTGAACTTAATCGGATGCCGGTTAAGGAATTGAAGGCCTTTAAAAGGAGGAGGGTGTAAGCCTTGCAAGGAAAGAGGTGCCTTATTCTAAATGCATGGTTTATTATGCTATCGAAGTAAATAAAGTAACCGATGCCATATATGGTATTCCATCCGTTACCACACATGTTTTACCTTTTGTAGAAGTAGATATGGTATCCTGATCGGCTTATGATGCAACCGATTTTGGTAAAACTGGTTTAGACTTATTTATAGGGATTGATTTTGTGAAGTCTAAATTGAAACGTTGTGCTTACAAGAAGGAAAAAGTTGTTTTTCTGGGCGAGATAGGAATACCGGAAATGAGTACTAAAAATGTTCTGGCAGAGTTTAGTGAAAGATGGGATGCACATTTTACAGTATGAATTGCCCAAAAAGTATCCTATTTTATTCAATAGGAATTGTATTGAAATGAACCGGCTGATGGGAAAAGATCAATTACCCGAAAACAGCTAAATCTAGCCAGCAAATGAATGGCTTTTGGCTCATCAGGCTGGATAGCTCGAAAAGCTACGTTATGAAGTATTTTGATGAATTGTTTCAAAATGCTGGTGGATATTAAAAAAAATAAAGGCTCAAAGAAATGTTGAAAAAGCTAATTCTACTATTATGCATTTTACAAACTGAAACAATGATTCATGCACAGGCCGGCAAAGCCAGGATGATTGTTGTTACTAATAATGCTCCGGTTGCAATGGTTGGCAAAGTGATAAATATTCCATGGCAGCAATTTTCAAATCGTTTTAATATTACCGATACCGGTTTATTTGCAATTATCGATAATCGGACAGGGAATGAATTGCCGGTTCAGTTTAAAACGTTGGGGAAAGGACAGATACAAAATTTATTAACGCAGGTAGATATTTCTGCGATTAAAAGTATACATCTGCAGGTAATACACCGAAAAAGAGCGCCGGTTCAATCAAAAGTATTTGGAAGATTTGTGCCAGAGCGTAAAGACGATTTTGCCTGGGAAAATGAGCATATCGCATTCAGGATGTATGGGAAGGCTTTGGAAACTACAAACGAAAATGCACATGGCATAGATGTTTGGGTGAAAAGGACTAATAAGTTAGTGATAAGTGACCGTTATCGCCGAAACGATTATCATGATGATCATGGCAATGGACTGGACTATTACAGTGTTGGAAATACGTTGGGAGCAGGAAATATAGCACCCTATTTCAAAGACTCAGTCTGGTATCCTGGTAATTTCAGTTCCTGGAAAATAATAGACCAGGGACCGTTGCGTATTACATTCAGTTTGACTTATGATACCGTTAAGATAAGTGGCCATTTAGTATCATCTGTAAAAACCATCAGCCTTGATGCAGGTAGTTGGTTGAATAAAATAACAATAGAGTATAACAGTACAACTTTAGATACTCTGCCTGTAGTGATAGGCATTGCAACAAGAAAAGAACCCGGGGTAATGCTGTTACAAGAGCAAAAAAGGCATACTAGGTTATTGGGAGCCAACACATCCGAAATACGGTACCACTGGCACCGCTATTATTGCAAACAGCTCTTCTAAAATAAGAGCCAGTTTCAACCAATTATTGCTGATTAATAAGGCAGCCACAGGTATTCCTTTTACTTATTATGCCGGCGCATGCTGGGATAAGGAGAGTATTATAAAGAATGATGAAATATGGTTTGCATGGTTGTATAAATACAAATTGCAATTAAAGGATCAACTAGTATTAATGTATAAGTAAAAAAAATAAATATGAATAACAGAAATAAAGTTGTTATAGGAGTTGATATCGGTGGTTCTCATATATCTGCCGGCCTTATAGATTTATCAGATAAAAGACTGAGTGAAGAATCTGTTATTCGTAAGTTTGTCCAATCTGGTGCTGCAGCAGAGGATATCATCAAAAACTGGGCAGAAGTAATCAGGGGACTTCTGCAGAAATATCAACCAGTGCATCCAAAAATCGGCATTGCAATGCCCGGACCCTTTAATTACCAAGAAGGGATCAGCTTAATGAAGGATAACCAGAAATTCGGGGCTTTGTATGGAATGAATATCAGAACTACCCTTGCTGATGCAGCAGGAATACCAGCCGAGTCGATCCGGTTTCGCAATGATGCGGAAGCTTTTTTGGAGGGAGAAATGTTTTGTGGGTATGGTAAGGGTTGTACAACAGCGACAGCAATTACGTTGGGAACGGGACTGGGCTCTGCAAGGCATTGGAATGGTATTACGGAAGATGCAGATCTGTGGAATACCTCTTTTCTGAATAGTACTGCAGAAAGTTATTTATGTACCAGTTGGTTCATCAGAAGGTATAAAGAAATTACAGGGATTGAATTACAGGCTGTTAAATCTCTATCGTTAGCTACCCGCTTAGATATGAAAGCCAAAAAAGTGTTTGAGGAATTTGGCTATAACCTGTCCATATTTGTTAATAAACTTATCAGTGAAGAAACCCCTCAGGTAATAATATTGGGCGGTAATATCATCCGGACATATCATTTATTCCAAACAGAACTTATGAAAGGGCTGCCTGATTTTTACGGTCAGAAAGTTAAACTTTCCATGCTGGGAAAGCTGGCGGCATTGGTGGGTGGAGCTTGTTTATGGAATGAAATAAAAGTAACGCCATGAAAATGTGATAAATAATCAGTTGGGCTCTTTTAAAGTAAAAGATTTCTGCTTAATTAAATAATACATTAATATGCAAACGAAAGAAGAGTTTTTTACAAAGCAGCAACAATGCTCGAATCGTTGAATTTCAATGTTGTTAACAAAGATAATTCCCGCCCCTGGGTCGGGAATTATGTACTTGATGAATCACAAGCAGCAGCTTTCGCAAAAAAATATTTCCCTGATGAAGATTTTGATGCACTGAAGATTACTAATAAGCTTAGCCCGAAAATTTTATTAGTTGCTCCAAATAAAAGATTGAGCTGGCAGTATCATTATCGCCGGGCTGAAATCTGGAAATGTATCGGTGGAAGTGTAGGTGTAATTACCAGTGATACTGACGAAGAAAAAACTGAGCATAAATTAATAGAGGGTGATATAATAAAATTAACGCAGGGTGAATGGCGTTGCTTGATTGGGTTAAGTGATTGGGGAATGGTTGCGGAAATCTGGCAACATACGAATGAATCAAATCCCCGTAATGAAGAAATTTGCGGTAAGCGTTAAACAACCATAATCATAATCCATTAACAATTTTAATTTTTAATTGTTAAGGAGATAAACTCAAAAAATGAATAAAATGACCGTCAATTATTCTAACTCATTTATAAGGGTTTGGCTTATGCAACTAGCATTTGCATTGCTGGTGTTTCTTTTCTCATGTTCAAAAGATGCTGAACAACCATCTCCTCCAGTTATAACCCCGCCTGTAACCGGTACACCGGATATTACGCTAAGCACTCTGCTCACCAATCAGGGTATTATTTGGGGCTTTGATATACTTCCCAATGGTAACTTACTGTTTACGCAAAAAGCTGGAACGATGCAGTTGTTTGATACTACCACACGCAGCAACACGATTATTACGGGTTTGCCTTCCAATATTTCGGCAACAGGGCAGGGTGGATTGCTCGATATAGCCATTTCACTGGATTATGCTACAAGCCGCAGTGTATATTTAACTTATAGTATCACAGGCGGTTTTCTTTCGCTTGCACGGTTTACATTAAATGGAAATGTAGCTACCAATTGGCAGGTGATCCAAACCACTGAATCAGCTTCTACCTGGAATGGTCACTTTGGAAGTCGTATTGCATTTGGCCCTGATGGTAAATTGTATTGGAGTGTGGGAGAAGGCGGAGGTGGAACCCTTGGCGGGGCTTCGAGTTCCCATCAAAACGGGCAACGACTTAATACGCTTTGGGGTAAAATACATCGAATAAATCTTGATGGAAGTGTACCAAATGACAATCCATTACTTCCTGGACAAACAGTACGCACCACCATTTATAGTTATGGACACCGCAATCCGCAGGGTATGGCTTTTGAACCGGGAACCGGACGGCTTTTTGTGAATGAACATGGCCCAAGTGGTGGCTGCGAACTTAACCGCATTCAAGCTGCAGAAAATTTTGGCTGGCCACTGTATAGCAATGGTATAAACTATAACGGAACCCCCATTAGTAGCGGACATAATGGTCCGGGAATTGTTGCACCACTTAAAAGCTGGACGCCGGCATTTGCGCCTGCAGGTCTTACCTTTATCAATCACCCTTCATGGCAATATGCTAATGGGAAGCCTTGGTCGACGGCAATTACTCATGATAAATATGACTAATGGTGTACCCGGCAATGAAACTATATTACTCGGCAATAATGGCCGCATACGCAATGTAAAAATGGGGCCAGCAGGCAAAATTTATGTAAGTGTGGAAGACGGTGGCAGGTTACTTTCGCTAACAGCCAGATAATTTTTTTCGTTTAACGAAAACAAAATTTAACAAACAAAAATTATCTTCAAATATTAAAATAATAAGAATGCGAAACTACAAAACTATAAAATTATGTAAGGATGTTTTTCTGACACTGATAACATCATTATTTTTAGTATCTCAAAGCTCATGTGGAAAAGATAGTAATCCTTTACCACCATCTCCTCCAGTTATAACTCCCCCCATAGTTACGACTACAACTTTTGTATCGGCTGCAGCTGTTGTTGATTCTATGGGTACAGGTTTCAATTTGGGAAACACTTTTGATTATGCATTACAAAATACCAATCCCTCATCAATTTACCCCATTTTTGACCTGTATGCTAATGCTGGAATTAGACATATCCGAGGTCCCGTAACATGGATGGACGGTTTTGGTGGCAATACCCTTGCCGATGCTAGTGGCAATATTAACTTCTCACATGCACGATTTATTCAATTGAAAGCAGTTATTGATTATGCTATCAATAAAAAAATGTTTGTTGTTTTAAATACGCATCATGAGCATTGGCTAAATAACAACTACAACGGTACAGCACAGTACAATAATGCTTTTACAAATCTTTGGACAGGAATTGCAACCCATTTTAAAGACTATTCTCACTTGCTTATTTTTGAAGTTTTAAATGAACCACATGGAGTTTTTGGCGATTGGAATGGTGGAGCAAGCCCATCAAGCAGTTCTGCATTGGCATTAACCCGACAAATAAATAAGGTTGGTTATGATGCAATCAGAGCAACAGGTGGACTGAATACAAATCGTGTAGTGATGGTTTCTACTAATGGAATGGGAAATCATAATCAGTTAGATGATGTCTATCCATCAATTGCAAGTCTTCCAGGCGGTGGTTCAGACAGATACTTATCGTTTCATGTGCACACATATGACCCTTGGGCATTTTGCGGACAAACAGGAAGCAACGCATCGTGGCCTGGTAGCAATTCCATTGCTACCTCGTTAAGAACTGTGTCAAATTACGCAAAGACTTTAAACGTACCAGTTAACTATGGTGAATTTGGTGTTGGACGTGATGCAAATGCTTCAGAACGTAACTCAAACATTGTAAGGGAATATTATAGAACTATGCGTTTGACTTGTTTAAGCGAAAAAATGTCACCAACCGTTTGGGACGACAGAGGATGGTTTGGGTTGGTTAATTCAGTTGGTAATAGCTTTTTATTCAATATTGTGCCGAGTATGATGGCACCATAAAAAATAGATGGAGTAAAGCAAACCTATTGAAAATGCCTAACCGCTAACATTTAGTCGTATAGCCGACAAGCCCCCCAAATTAAAACTGCTTAAAATAAAACACAAAAGCCCCAAATCATCAGGGAGCGGTTCTTTTGTCTAAACGCTGTTCAGCGTATCTCAACGGCCAAGTGCACCTTGTATTTAATAGAGCACCGTTTTAGCTTTGCCATAAAATAGTCTATTATGGAAAACCGGCAATAAACACGTGATCATCATTGTGCATTAATAGCACAGGTGCAGGCCAATTTATAATATCCTGTAAATGCCTAACCTGGACAAGCCAGAACCAAAAAGGAATAAGTTATAAATTTAGATAAAAATTCAAATGGAACTTCTAACCAAACGCTACGAGGATAAAATTTCTGGTGTATTAAGTTGCTACGACAGGATTGTTTTAAAAGGTACATTGCCTACTCTTTGTTATGCCCAGGGCATGACAAATTAT
>JBGSMI010000176.1:0-25744 GCA_041740215.1 Ferruginibacter sp. | reverse complement strand
CATTTGCTGTACCAATGGCTGGCGCACCAGCAGCAAAATGGCGTGATGGATGTACTACCCCGCTGGAACTTTACCGGGATACACATTGGCGAAAAAGGGCTGATAGAAAAAGTATTTGATCCGGTGGTAAGTCCGCTGGGCAAGCGGGTGAAAGATATGGTGGAGCAGTAAGCAAATGCCTTTAGTCATATTGTGCATAGCAATATTCAGGATATGAATTTTTTTTTAAGTTCAAATGAAAGATTTTTACTGTAACTAAAAAAACTATCATGAAAAAACATCTCTTTCTTATTGCATTGCTTGCTGCAACCCTACATATTTCAGCACAAGAGGGCAGCAAGGTATCGGGCTTTATTAAACCCACGCTTGGTTTTGGTTACCGTGTTGCCAGTATTAGCGACGAAGTAGGGCAACTCCCGGGCCTGAAAGCCCTTTCAAAAAAGCAGCGTTCCGGCGTTGTGCTCGGACTTGAAGGGGGCATTTATCTTGGGAGCGACCAAAAAGAAGCTATAGGGATATTGTACCAGCGCTTTGGTTCAAAAGCATCTGGTCCGATTTCCATCCCTGGCACACCCGGTTCTTTCAATTTTACTATCGACGAAACAATCAGCCTTGCCGCATTGGTATTTAGCTCCAGAAGAGCTTTTGGTAATAACGGAGGCACTACAGCATTCTTTAAAGCTGGCGCAGGCTATAACCATTACAAGGTTGTAGGATCTGGTTCGGGCGATTCAGAAACGCAAAGCATGTCCAAGGGTGGATTAGGCTATTTGTTAGGTGCCGATTTAGATTTCAGGCTTTCAAAAAAAGTTTTTTTTGTAACCGGCCTTAGTTTTACAAGTGGTTCGGTAAAGTTGGAAGAAGAGAAGGAAAACCTCAGCATGCTGATTGGCAACATTGGCATCCGGTTTAGTTTTTAATGTGCAGACCTGTTGCATAAACAAATCGTTTTGTGATTGCTGGTGTTCGCACCGGCAACACGAAGCGACACAATCTCCACCACCCAGAAGTTTCGTTAACAAAACAAAAATTATTTAAAGGGTTTCTACGTTGGTTTTGCTGCATTTTAAATTTTATTGCCCGGCAACAATTCACCGGTATAAACACCCAGGCGTTCACTGATTGGCTGCATCTTTAAAAGGTAAATTGACCATGGCTGAAACGATATTAGAACATTATCACTGTAACGGCAGATTGGATGTAAGCCCCGCCTCAAAGCGTATTTCTACAGTGATGTAAATACTTGAAATAAATTAAAAACCAAAACCTAAAGTGTATCCCAATTTTTTCTGCCCTTGACCCGCACAAGGAGCATACACTTTCTTTAAGACAGGTTTCAACGGTTTATAAAACATCCGTTTATTGGCCACCCTTTTGACCTTACCCCAAGCCTTTTTCGGCTGAAATCGGTAGCTGACACAAAAAGAGAAGCTTTAATCTGTAAAACTGGAATTTGTTTTTGATAGGCTATCAATCAGCTAAAAATTATTTTATAACTGTCAATTGTTATCGCTGTAATTTAGGTTACCAGCTCCGGCACAGCTTAGTTCGTCACATCAACTGCTAAAGACGGAGCTATAAAATGCAATATACCCTAAGCCTTGTATCTGCAAAAAATATGCTGATTGGAAGAATAATTGTTGATGTCTTTTTTTTGAAGCTAGAATTTTTAGCTAGGGTATCATTTAAATCGTTGAATGATGGTTCACCGTTTTTTCCTTTTCCACACGTTTAAAAACATCTCTCAGGTAAACCCCTAATTCATATTTAAGTTGATCTTATTCATATCGGGCAACGTTTTCAAGTTCAATCAGTTTATGATATTCACCACGGTTTAGTACATGATTGCTCTTTCGTCCAAAACCAAATACAACCGATCAGCTTGAATGCTACTGACATTGATTGTCGATTTTTCAACCGTTGAACGGATATTTTCTACAAACTTTTCAAACGCAACTTCTATTTTCACTAAGTCTGATTGGGTTTCTTACAGGTACAAACCATTTATTTCTGCTATTAAACCTTTGTCATCAATTCGCATGAGATAGGTTAAATCAAATAATTGCCTTCTATCAGTCCCCGTATTGAGCATTCCTTTTTTAAAAGCTAGATTGAATAAGGGCCATTAAGAAATAATTGGGTAACCAGGCATCTATTTCAAAATACCTGCCATGCAGTCGGGTTACCACTCCACTTATTTGCTGCCTGAGTTATTACTCAATAAGGCTGCATTTGTTACATTAACGTTTGTCGAAATTTATCTATGGGGATATAACCTGCTTTCTTACAAATTGATATATTTAAAAGTTAGATTTTTGTAATAAGCAATATGTTGGTTAGGATCCAAGGTAGGTATTTGTTAAGGTGCATCAGCAATAAGCTACACCACTGTTGGTAACTATGTAACCTGGTACGGAAAACGATAAAATATCAAATAAAAAAATGATCACCCCTGAAAACACCATAACAATCCTAATAATTGATGACAATCCGGGTGACCAGATGATATTGGAAGCCAACCTGGAAGATACTCATTTACCCATCTCCCGTATTACCATGGCATCCACAATAGAAGAGGGTATCAATTGCTTAAAAAAGGAAAATTTTTCTTTAGTTTTCCTAGACTTCTTTTTACCGGACAGTAATGGATTGGAATCTTACACTGCCATATCAAAAATAAATTCAAAAATTCCCGTCATCATATTATCGGGTTTATCAGATACAGAATTATCATTGAAGGCCATAACTTTAGGAGCCCAGGATTTTTTAATAAAAGGATTATACGATTCTAATTCACTGGAAAAGGCAGTTCAGTACAGCATTGAACGTAAAAAAAATATTGAGTTATTGAAGGAAAACAATGAAAGGTATGATGCAATCTCAAAGGCTACAAAAGACATCATTTGGGAATGGGATTTAGTTACCAATAAAGTAAAATGGATTGGTGAAGGCTTGAAAAAATACATCCCGCTTAATTTTGACACATCGCTTCTGGACTTCGATTTCGTTTCAAATCATTTGCACCCCGACGAAAAAATAAATGTGCTTGACCAACTTCAAAATACAATACACTCTGGCGAAAATGCCTGGGAAAGTGATTACAAATTCTTAAGAAACGATGGCGAATACGACTACGTAAATTCGAGGGGGTATGTTATTAGAAATGAAGCTGGAGAGGCCATTCGAATGATTGGCTCTATGCAGGATATCACAGCAAGAAAAAAGGCTGAGATAGAAACTCAAAAAGCAAGAATTGAGGCAGAAGAAGCAAGAAAAACCCAGGAGCAGTTTTTGGCCAATATGAGTCATGAAATAAGAACGCCTATGAATGGCGTTATCGGAATGATTGAGTTATTGGCGGCTACTGAATTGAATGACGATCAACAAGACTACGTAGCTACGATTCAGGAATCTGCAGACAATTTGATGGTCATTATCAATGACATTCTTGATCTTACAAAGATTGTGGCTGGCAAAATCAGCATTGAGAGAATAGATTATAATTTTAGCCACCTAATTGCAACCATTATTAAAGCTCATAAATGTAAGGCAGATAAAAAAGGCATATTACTAAACACAAATATCGACCAGCAGATGTACCCGGTATTATCAGGCGATCCGGTCAAGCTATCTCAAATTTTGAATAACCTTATTGGGAATGCTATCAAATTCACTGAAAATGGAGAGGTTAATGTCGCTATTCGACTGCAAAAAAACCAGGAACAACATGACACACTCCGATTTTCAATATCGGATACGGGCATTGGCATTGCAGAAGAAAACGCAGCATCTGTTTTTGAACGTTTTACCCAGGTATCTGGCGACAGCAAAAGAAAATACGGGGGTACCGGCCTGGGGCTTACCATTACTAAACAATTAATTGAATTACAGGGTGGAACTATACAGGTAAAAAGTAAGCAAGACGAAGGAAGCGTATTTACTTTTTATTTACCGGTTTATAAGGGAAATTACCAGCACCGACCAGAAAAAAAAATAACTTCAAAAGAGCTGGATGACCAGCTTAAAAATCTTAGAATTCTTCTGGTAGAAGATAATTTAATCAATCAGAAGGTGGCGGCCAGAGTTTTAACCAGTCAGGGCGCTCTTGTAGATATAGCCAAACATGGAAGAGAAGCAGTTGAGATGCTAAAGAAAAAGCAGTACGATATAATTCTGATGGATCTTCAAATGCCGGAGATGGATGGGTATGAAGCCACTGAAATAATTAGAAATAATACGGAAATGCCAACAAGCAATATTCCGATCATCGCCATGACTGCATCAGCTTTAATAGCCGATCGAACAAAATGTTTACAAGCTGGTATGAACGATTATATCGCCAAGCCTTTTCTTGCCGGCGACTTGTATAAAAAGATTCTTGCTCAGGTAGAAAAAGAAGCGTATTCAATTTAAAAATACTTTTACTTTACTTCAATCATAAAAAATTACCAAATCTCATTAAACTGCTTATCCCCTTATATGATAAGCTTTGGATTGAACGAAAGCCCGGATACCCTGGTAAGACAATGTAGCACCAAGACCTGATTGCTTTCTTCCCGACCATGGTAGGCCTGCACTCACCCGATCGCAACAATTCCAATACACAGTACCGGTATTCATTTGCTGCATTAGTTGCCCGGCACGTTCAAAACTTTTGGAATATACCGAAGCGGTTAAACCATAGTTAGTATCCTGCATTAATGCAATAGCTTCTGTATCATCCTTTACTTTTTGAATACCTACTACAGGTCCAAAGGATTCTTCCTTCATTAAATGCATGGAGTGATTTACATTAACCAATACAGTGGGTTCGAAAAAGTAACCCCTATCTTCCCGAATTTTTCCACCACACAAAAGGTTTGCACCTTTACTAATGGCATCTTCCACCTGGCTTAATAAAAAGGTCCGCTGTTCCTTTCGGCTAAGCGGTCCAATGTCAGTCGTTTTCTCCAGTGGATTTCCAATAACCAATTTGCGGCACTGCTCAACATAAGATTGTACAAATGCATCGAATACTTTTTCATGCACATAGATTCTTTCCACCGCACAGCAGCTTTGACCGCTATTGTACACGACGCCTTCCAATGCATCCGCTGCAGTTTTATTAATATTCTCTACATCTTCCATCACGTAAAGCGGATCTTTACCGCCGAGTTCTAACTGGCAAGGCACCATTTTACCGGCCACTTTTTCAGCAATGTATTTTCCGGTTTTATAACTGCCCGTAAAAAAGTAACCATTCAATGGCAATTGCAATAACTGTTCCCCTACCGTTCCCCTGCCAATCGCCGTTTTAAAACAATCAACAGGAACACCTGCTTTGTACAAAAGCTCCTGTATGTGAAGCCCGGTTAACGTGGCATATTCAGATGGTTTGTAAAAAACTGCATTACCACCAATGAGTGCCGGAATAAAAACATTTACACCTACCAGGTAGGGATAATTCCAGGCAGAAATATTGGCGACTATACCCAAGGGTTCGTACACAATTTTTTCTTTGGTAGCACCTTCCGGTGTAATCCATTCTTCTGCCAGGTACTTTGCAGCATGGTCAATAAAATATTTGATCCGACCACGGGCACCAGTTAATTCATTGTAGGATTGCTGCAAGGGTTTGCCCATTTCACTGGTGAGTGTGCTGGCTAATTGATCCTTGTTTTCTTCCAGCAAATCATAAAATTTTTGAATCACAGCAAGCCGTTGTTCTACACTAATTTTTGACCATAATTGCTGGCCTTTTTTGAGTGCGTCAAATTTTTCTGCAATAGATTCTGTCGTATCTTCTGCCACTTCCGTAATTATGGCTTCCGTTGCCGGGTTAATTATTTTCATAAACGATGTTTAGTAGATTTTTCAACTTCTTTAATAAAACGGTCTCTCAAATTTTTAGTGAGGGGCGATTCTGGCAGGTGAAGTTTAAACAGCCTTTCCGGGTGCCATTGTACGCCTATGAAGAAGGCGTTATTTTTAGGATCATTCCATTCGACGCCTTCGATGATCCCATCATCCGAAGTGCAGTTGATGGCCAAACCTTTACCTAATTGGTCAATGCATTGATGATGTGCGCTATTGGTAACGCTCCGGTCAATTGCTGTTAATTCGCTTAATAGGGTACCTGGCATAATGTTAATTCCATGTGCCTTATCATGCTGGTCAAACTTATGAATGGCATTTCCGATTGGTCCGATATCTTGTATCAAAGTGCCCCCCATGATACAATTCACCAGTTGCATACCACGACACACGCCCAGTAACGGTATTCTCTTTTGCTGACTAAATTTAAATACCCCCATTTCAAAAGCATCTCTTTTTTCATCAAAGGCAGGTGGCGCATTTGGATAGTCGGTTACATTATTGCGATAATATTTAGGATGTATATCCAATCCACCGGATAATACAATGCCATCCATTTGTTTAACTGCATCTAAGTTATTATCATTCGTTGACAGGCGGGTTATGTCAACCAATTGGTTCGCCGATAACCAGTGTACATAATTGTTGTGCTTTTCATCAGAACCGGTATAGGTTACGCCAATTTTAATTACGGTTTGTATCATTACAACGCTTCCTTATATAATTGTTTAAAATCATTTCTTGTAACCGGCTTTGGATTATTGGGATGACAGAAATCAGCTAATGCAAGGTCGGATAGCGTTTCAATTTGTACTTCACTAACACCGATATCCCGGAGCCTTGTGGGTAAGCCCAGTTGCTGATTCAATTCAAACAAATGATTCACCACCGCTTCTCCGGTTGTATTAGTCAGTTCCATTGCTAGTGCCATTCTTTTAAATTCAGCTTCCATACCCGGTGCATTGAATCGCATGCCATAAGGAAGGTTCACCGCATTGGCCAAACCATGATGCGTATCCAGCAAAGATGACAATGGATGTGCCATTGAATGAACAACGCCTAGTCCTTTTTGAAAAGCCACCGCTCCCATCAGCGAAGCAATCATCATCTTACTTCTTGATTCGAGGTCAGGCTTGTTGACTGCATTCGAAATGGATTGATTGATCAGGTATATCCCTTCCAACCCGATGCCGCCCGCAAGTGGATGAAAGTTTTTGGAGATGAAAGCTTCCATGTTATGGGTGAGTGCATCCATACCGGTTGCAGCAGTTATAAAAGCCGGCAGTTCCATCGTTAATAACGGATCTGCAAACACAATTTTCGCCAAAAGTTTTGGTGCAAACAAAATCCTTTTACGATGGGTGTCATCTTCAGAAATAATAGCACTCCGGCCAACTTCGCTACCCGTTCCGCTAGTGGTGGGTACTGTAATAAAATAGGGAACTTCTTCAGTAACATATTGATCGCCGCCAATCAAATCATCATAATCAAACAAGTCACGGTGATGATTAACCCTAAGCACAATTGCTCTTGCCACATCCATTGCTGCACCACCCCCAATGCCAATGATACAATCTCTGTTGGTAGCTTTATAGGCATCGCCACCCTTCAACACATCACTCTTCACCGGGTTTTTATGAATATCAGCAAACACCTCCACTGATATAGATTTTGCGCTAAGACTTTCAACAATCGCTTTAAAAAAATCCAGTCCGCCTACCATTGGGTCCGTAACCAACAATGCCCTGCTCAAACCATTCGCCAGCAAATGATCCGGCAATTCTTTAATGGAATTGGCTCCAAACCGGATGGTGGTCGGGAAATTAAATTGTCTTACTGTATTAAAATCTGTCATCATTTTTTATTTTCTATTCTTTATTTTTTTGAGCCCGACTTTAGTATTTCAATTAAACTTCATTGGCGTCGCAGCCGATAAGGGTGCATTTAAAATATTCGGAAGGGTTGCCAACCTCATGCAGGTTATTTTCTGCTAAAAACACTTTAAAAAAGGTTGGCAACCCTCTATTGAGCTGCGACAATTTTTAATACGCCCGCCGATAACTACCGGCTCTTTTACAGTTGTTTTTCATGGCAACATAGTTCATTCGGATTTAAGTTGCTGTTAAGTTTTGATGAACTTTTATATCAATTTGTCCTAAATCCGCCATCACTATTGATGTCACGAAAGTTTTAGTTCCTTTGAAAAGACTACCCTTTTTCTTGCATTAAAACTCTTATCGCTTTTTATGTCATCCTTACAATCGGCAACATTTGTAAATCATATCACTCAAAAGCATTTCTTAAATCACAAAAAAGCTGTTGCCAATTTCAACCTGTTGAGTAAATTATGAACCTAATAAGCCCATAATAAGTCCATTATGAGCCAATTATGAGCCAATTGAGCCAATTAAAATATAGTTTCTTCCTGCTCCAGCATCACCATCCCGTTTAAGGATTTTAAATTTCTCAACAAGTTCTGTCAAGTCTCATGTTGCCGTTGCTTTTGAAACAGCACTTAATGTTTGATAATCGCTATTGGCAATTTTTCCTTTTTCCTTAGTATACAAAACTCCTTTCACTTGCCTGTCGCTTAGGTCAATTGAATGGAGATACAGTTCATTATAAATATCCTCTCATTACACCAGGCTTTGTAGCTAAATAATCTCCAAATACCGCTTCAATTCCCAATCCGTTACTACTTTAGAAAACTGTCTCCACTCCCACTCTCTTGTTGCGGTAAAGTGCTCAACGAACGCTGCTCCAAATAGTTCTTTTGCAACGAGCGAGTCTTTCATAGCCTGCGTAGCTTCCCATAAATTTTTAGGCAGTGTGCCATTCTTAATGTCTTCATAGCCGTTGCCAACTGTTGCAGATGTTTTCAATTTTAATTTGTTATTGATTCCATACAAACCAGCCGCAAGGCAAGCAGCCATCGCCAGATATGGATTGCTATCAGAACCTACCACCCTTGTTTCCAACCTTGTAGAACTGTTGCCACCCGGCAAAGCACGCAATGCAGTTGTCCGGTTATCTATTGCCCATGTTAATGTAGTAGGCGCCCATGCTCCTTCTACCAAACGCTTATAACTGTTAACAGTAGGTGCGAACATGGGTAAAATAAAAGGTAGACAGGCCAACTGCCCGGCCATATAACTTTCCATCAGCGCACTGATACCCGATGCTTTCTTATTATCATAAAAAAGGTTTTGCTTTTTCGAATCTGCCCAAAGGCTCTGGTGAACATGCCCGCTACAGCCGGGTAAATTTTCATTGAACTTAGCCATGAAGGTTGCAATTACGCCATGTCTTTGTGCAATCTGCTTTACACCGGATTTGAATAATACGGCCCGGTCAGCCGCCTCCAGAATTTCAGAATAGGCAATGGCAGCCTCATATACACCGGGCCCTGTTTCTGTATGCAATCCCTCAATGGGTACGCCGAATTTTTTGAGCAGGTCAAACAGGTCATTGAAATATAGACTCTTCCCGGCGGCACGTTGCATAGAATAACCAAACATACCCTGCGTAATAGGTTTTGCACCCCTGAATTTACCTGCATATAATTCATCGGTATTATCAACCAGATTAAACCATTCAAATTCCTGGGAGAAATAAGGCGTGTAACCTTTTTCGGTAGCCTGCCGGATGATTGTCTTTAATAAACTTCTTGGACAAACCGCCAGATCGTTTCCCTTATTGTCACGAAAATCGGCTAAAAAGAAAGGCGTATCATTTTCCCATGGAATCTGGCGAAACGTATTCAAATCAATTACCGCCGTTGCATCCGGGTAACCCGAATGCCAGCCGGTGTAGTTACTATTGTCGTAAGCAATATCTGCTGCATCCCATCCAAACACCACATTACAAAAGCCAAAACCTTTTTCAACAATGGAAACAAATTTTTCAAAGCTCATCATTTTTCCTCTTAGAATACCGTCTATATCTGTGATGGCCAGTTTTACTTTTTCCGTATTTTGTTCTGCCAAACTGCGCAGCATACTTTCCTGTAATAATTTTAGGTCAGGCATTTTTTATTTTCGTTTTACAATAAAATGAAACCAAATATAAGCAAGTGCCAGTATAGCAAAAAAGATGAGCGATAATTTAATATTGAGTGAGCTCATTGCAACCAGCGAAACCAATGCAATTGCCAATGCAACAATCGGAAACACCGGATACATCGGCACCCGGAATGGTCGCTCCAAATCAGGTTCTTTTTTTCGCAATACCAATACCGAAATCATTGCAAAAATATATAACACGATGGCACCAAAACAGGCAATGGTGATTATGTCGCTGGTTTTTCCGGTAAACAATGCAATGATGCCAATAATCATATTCAACACCAGCGCATTTGCGGGAGTTTTAAATTTTGGATGAATGTTGCCAAAAACAGTTGGAATACAGCCGTTTTTACCAAACTCATAAGTGGCACGGCTTGCAGCCAATATCAAACCGTGAAAAGAGGCTACCAATCCCATTAATCCAATCGTAATCAACAGATGGTACAACCAACCACTGTTGCCGGTTATTTGCGCCAATGCCAACGGCAACGGTGAATCAGAAGCCTCTGCGCCGGGCATTGCATAAACTATTTTTTCCCAGCCGCCAACACCAATCGAAGAAATGAATACAAGCACACATAAGATGATTAACGTCAGCAAAGCTGAACCAAAACCTTTCAACACATTTTGTTGAGGATTCACCGTTTCTTCTGCAACATTGGCAACACCTTCTAGCCCCAGAAAAAACCAAATGGCAAATGGCGTGGCGGCCCACACACCCTTCCATCCAAATGGAAAAGCATTTTGTGTAAGATTGCTCCAATGAAAATGAGGCAATGCTATGCCACTGAATAACATCAATTCAAACACTGCAAAGGCTGTGATGATCAGTTCAAATGTAGCTGCTGCTTTTACGCCTGAAATATTTAGCGCAGTGAAAAGAAGATAGGCCGTTATGGCAATGGAAATAACTGAAAACTGTGGAAAAAAAATATGAAAGTAAGCACCAATAGCTGCAGCGATTGCAGGAGGTGCAAACACAAATTCGATTATCTGTGCCATGCCCGCAATAAAGCCGATATCTTTTCCCATGGCCCTGGTAGCATAATCAAATACTCCACCTGCTTTCGGAATAGCACAGGCGAGTTCGGTATAGGAAAAAGTAAAAGTGATATACAGTATAATAATAAAAAAGGTTGCGATGGCAAGGCCCAACGTGCCACCAACAGGTAGCCCAAGGTTCCAACCAAAATACATACCTGATATCACATAACCAACGCCAAGGCCCCAAAGCATTACGGGCCCAAGTGTTTTTTTAAGGTGGGGGGTGGCTTCCGTAATTTCTGTCACGGGTTTGTTATTCATTGATCATTTATTAAAATTAAAGATAATGATAACTACGGTTGATATGATTGCAGGAAATTTAAATAAGACCTTGCAACTATCCGAAAAACATCCACAATAGAAGGAAAGTCGAATCTGTTTACAATGCATTTTTCTTCAACAATTCCACCGCATGATTGGCTGCCCTTGCCGTTAATGCCATAAAAGTCAATGAAGGATTTTGAGTCGACGTGGAAGTCATGCATGCCCCATCGGTTACAAATACATTTTTACATTCATGTAACTGGTTCCACTCATTTAACAAAGATGTTTTTGGATCTCTACCCATTCTTACACCACCCATCTCGTGAATATCCAAGCCGGGTGCCTGTTTACTATCGGATGTTTTGATATCTGTAAATCCGGCTTTGGTGTACATTTCGGTATATTGCTCAAAAAAATCAAGGATCATCTTTTCGTCATTCTCATCATAGTCAATAGAAATTTTTAACAATGGAATTCCCCATTCATCTTTTTTCTCTTTATCAAGCGAAACAAAATTAGTTTCCTTTGGTATCGTTTCACCCATGCACTGCGAGCCGATACTCCACGAGTCCAATTCGGGTTTCATCAGTCCATCCTTCAGCTCCTCTCCAAAAGAATCCTGTTTGGTTTTCAGATTACGATTGGCATTAAAAGTGGTAGCATACCCACGCAGAAAGTCAGTCTCCTGTTTTCGCAAATTTCTAAACCGTGGAATGTAGGCACCTGAAGCCCGTCCGTTTTCCGTTTTAAATTCTAACAGCCCATCATACTTAGCCGTTATTCTAGCTCTGTAATTATGAAAGGCTACGTACTTTCCAAGCAAGCCATTGTCGTTACCAAGCCCATTTGGAAAACGATTTGAAATAGAGTTCAGTAATATTAAATTAGTATTGAGATTACCCGCATTTACAAAAATCACTTTGGCAAAAAATTCTACAACCTGTTTGGTATTGGCATCTACCACCCTTACCCCGGTTGCCTTCCCTTTCGATTCATCGTAAATAATGGAGTGAACTACAGAATGCGGTCGTAGTGTAAGATTACCTGTTTTTTCAGCCCATGGAATGGTGGTAGAATTGGCATTGAAATAACCTCCGAAGGGGCAACCCCGCTGGCATAAATTTCGTGCCTGGCATTGTCCCCTGCCTTGTTCAATATGTATTGGTGCTGGTTTGGTAATGTGAGCACAACGTGCATAAATTACATGCCGGTCTTTATATTGCTCGCCCACTATTTCTTTAAAATGATTCTCTACACAGGTAAGTTCCCAGGGGGGTAAAAATTCGCCATCCGGCAGCGCATCCAATCCATCTTTGTTGCCACTAATGCCGGCAAATTTTTCTACATAACTATACCATGGCGCAAGGTCTTTATACCGGATGGGCCAGTCTACTGCAAAGCCATCACGAGCCGGTCCTTCAAAATCAAAGTCGCTCCAGCGCTGTGTTTGCCGGGCCCACATGATGCTTTTGCCACCCACCTGGTACCCACGTATCCAATCAAACGGTTTTTCCTGAATGTAGGGATGCTCCTTATCTTTCACAAAAAAATGCATGGCATCTTCTTTAAAAGCATAGCATCTGGAAATCGATGGATTGTCTTTTGCAATTGCATAAGGAACCTGCCCACGGTGCTCAAACTCCCAGGGTAACATGTTGGTGGTCGGATAATCTTTCAAATGTTTTACATCTCTGCCACGTTCCAGTAACAAGGTCTTCAATCCTTTTTCACAAAATTCTTTAGCAGCCCAGCCGCCACTCATACCGCTGCCTATTACAATGGCATCAAATGTATTGTTGTTGTCTCCCATTATTATTGAATGTATTTTTTAAAATTTTTTGAAGTGGTGAAATGCCTGTGGACAATCAATCTTGTTATATAAGGTGTTGCAAGTATCTAATCAAGTACCACCCGGGCTGGCATGCGCCGTTGCAGTTACCAGTGTTTCTTTAATCTTTTAACAATGACCAGCAACGGAAAGAAAAACATTTCATTCATCAAAATGAGTCAGCTATTTATTCAACATCCCCAGTCGATCACTCTTGACTTACCAAGCGAAGTTTTTCTGCCCGTCACCCACTCTTCACCATCAAACCGCTACACATCCTTTAAAATCACTCCCCGGTACCATCTTGTATTTCATCACATCGGTCATATATTCTTTAGAAGATGTAAAAGCTTGTATGGTGTATCGTTTAGTAGTTTCATAAAAAAACACCAATTCCTCCGATAATTCCTTTTTCTTTTCTACGTTCTTCAGCCATTCATTTTGTTGAGCAGGCGTACAATTTTTAAAAGACTTTCCGTATTTATCTTTTGTCAATTTATAAAACTCTTTTAGCCCAATAGTAAATTTGTTTTGCATTTCAGTAGTGTAACAATCATCTGCCATCTGTAGTACAAACTCATGTGCCTTCAAATCCTTGGCGCCAATAAACATTGTTTTGGGAATGATCAAATCAGACAACTGCGCCACCATATTTTCCTCATCAGCGCTTAAGGAAAAATTCTTTAATTTAATTAACGGTTGAGTATCCTGCCCACAGGATGGCAAGACGATGGCCCCAAGTGAAAAAATAATAACCCGGTTAATAGCCGTTCTTCTGTTCATGTATTAGATTAGATTAGATTAGAATAGATTAGATTAAAATGATGGTAAAAGCAATTGCAGACCAGGTAAAGCAACACAACTCTAATTGAAAAATTCACTAAAATTAAAAACACTATCCGTTTAACTTTTTTAAATAGTTCATATTGTGCATCATGCTTTCCATGGGCGTGCTGGTATATTCTTCCTGCTCAATAAAAAAGTACTTCATACCGGACAACGATCCGTTTTCGAGTATCTTTTTTATATCTAGTCCGCCTTTACCAAACTCAGTGCTTTCCTTTTTTGCAAGATCCATATCCTTCAAATGCCAAAGGGGAAACCGTCCGGGATATTTTGCGAAGTAGTCTAGCGGATTACTACCAGTAGCCACTACCCAACCAAGATCCAATTCCATACAAACCAGTTTCGGATCAGTGTTTTCAACCAACACTTCATACAAGACTTTACCATGCTCCTTCTCGAATTCATAATCATGATTGTGGTAACCAAATTTCATACTTAGTTTTTTGCTGTCGTCGCCGGCCTTATTAAATTGATCAGCAACTCTTTTATAATTGTCCACTGTTTGTCCATTGCTCGGCATAGAAGAACATATGATATATTCCTGACCGGAAGCCGCCGCATCGTCCAATGTTTGCTGCCATTTGTCATCCAGGTGTATATGACCACTTCTTAACGTCATACCTAAATCAGCACAAATTTTCTTCATTTCGGCAGCCTCTAAACCATAATAATATCCCTTTTCACTGCCGGCAGATTCAATTTGTTTTATACCCATCGCTGCTAGTTTCTTCAGCGTACCGGCTGCATCTTCCAGCATTTCTTTTCTTACGGTATACAATTGAATACCCGGGTTGCTACCTAAATTACCATTAATATCGAACGAAGATAATAATACACTACCGAGGGTAAGCTTTCCGGTATTGATTAAAAAATTTTTTCGTGAAGTCATAACTTATATTAAATATGTGTTGAATAAAATAGTGTAGATGCTTTTGTAATTTTACATTAAAAAAATCATTTCGATACACTTTGTTGCATTATTTCTTTTTCAACCAGCCGTTTTCCATTTAACCAATTCGTAAACCTTTGGGGTCAGGTTTTAATGCTATTTAATTGAGATCGCTTCCCCATATTAAAAGCGTGGTCTCCCTGCGATATCAAATGAACTTCAACCGCTACTTTAGCTTTTCGATGCAACTGCAAAAGTTTAACGATAGGCTCCGAACAACATTCATCGTTGTTGGCTGCCAATAAAAAAGCAGGTGGAGCTAAAGGTGAAACCGAATCTGGTACTGCGAGCGGACCAGGATAAATCAGCATCTGGAATACGGGCCTTGAAGTTAGCAAATCAATTGCATCAGGTTGAATGAAATTTTTATCCTGGTATTTGTTAGCAACCCAAGCTGCTACTTCACCACCAGCAGAAAACCCCATCACACCAATTCTTGCAGTATCAATGGCGTAAATGCCTGCCATGCTTCGCACCAAACGCATAGCACGAAAGATGTCCTGCATCGGATGTTGTTGACGATAAGGAGAATTTTCCTGACGGAATAATCGGTATTTTAATACAAAGGCCGTTACCCCAATGCTATTTAAATACAATGCAGCATCACGGCCTTCTGCATTGAATGCAAGATGCTGAAAACCGCCACCCGGACAGATAACAACAGCGGCTCCGGTTGCTATTTCTTTGGGTGCCTCAAAAAGGGTTAAGGAAGGATTGTTTATATGGTTTACCCACCAGTCTTTTGCCTGCTCTTGATCATTCTTTTTATTTCCGAAACCGGGGGCTCCGTTTTTCCATAATGAGACCACATTCGAACCATTTTGGGCAAACAGCAGGTTCACCACCATTAATGAAACAATAGAAAAAGTGGAAAGCGCTTTATAAAAAAGATAGCCATTCATATTTGCAAATTATCGTAAAATAATACTTTTTTATAGTACCGGTGAATTTAAACAAAAAACCTCTTACCTGCTCCTTGTTGCAAAAAAATCTACACCTATTAATCAAGTGAATACAATGAAGCGGGAAAAAATAACACAATTAACTATCATAGTATCAGTAAAATTTACGCACAGTGTAGTGTAATTAAACGTCTTGGGTTATAAACCTTTCTAGCAAGAGTTTGTAGCGTATCCGTCTTATAAAGTGCTGGCAATCTAAAATCCTGCTCAGCTACTGATTTTTATGGAGTGGTTCAATCTTATATTTACTTCGTTTTGATATTTCCATTTGAATTGTCTAACTTTTTTTAGATTTCCAAAATTAAAATTATTTATGAAAAAGATTTCCCGCCGCAGTTTTTTACGCACTAGTTCAAAAGCTTCCTTGGCTGGAACCGTTATATTTGCCGGAAGTAATTTAAAAACAGCATCAATGAAACATATTTTTATACATCATGTATATTTTTGGTTAAAAAACAAAGGAAACGTTGCCGACCGGGAACAATTGGTAGCGGGTCTTAAAAAATTATCAAAGGCTGCTACGATAAAAGATTTTCATATAGGCACGCCAGCCAAAACCAATCGGGAAGTAATTGATAGCTCCTATGCTATATCCTGGATGTTGATCTTTGCAAATGATGCGGACCAGGCAACTTACCAGGCCGATCCGGTTCACCTAAAATTTGTTGAAGAATGTGCTCATCTTTGGTCGAAGGTGGTGGTGTATGATGCGGTAGATGTATAAAAATTAAACACTAAATTTATATTGATAAGAGGTTTAAACAAACAATGTTTTGGAATACTTTTTTTCAGATTCTGCCATACCATACATGTATTTTTTATGTTGAAATATTTAAAACGCAACCTCAATAGTTGCGAAAGCAATCAGCACTTATGCAAATTAACCAGTGGGAAGGATTTCCGAAAAAATTATATAGCGGGCAACTGCATAATAAAATAAATTAAATTACGTTGAGGTTTACTTTGTACGCTACAGCATTAACATTACTTTTGTGTTCACATTCCTCAATTCTGTGAATTGCCTTAAAACAAAAGCATTGAAAAAACTAATCTGGGTGTTGCTGGCATTTGTCGGTTGCACTACCCCAAAGAGTTTACACCAGTCTGGAACGTATACGATAGCAAGTGTGGAAAGTGGCGTTGTAACATTTAAAGGCGTTGCAGGCAGCTATCAGCTTCCGGTAGATACGCTAAAAATTGGTGATACCATACGGATGAATGTAATTCGAATTTCGAAAGGCCGAAGACATTAAAGCAGTTGCAAAATTTGTTCTTCATTTATTTACACCTTTCTGCAATAGCGTGTGCTTTCTATAGGAGGTAATCAAAATCCCCACGGGACAGCTAAATCGTATTACGATGTTTTAAACAGTACAGCCAATAGGTTCACGCATTTGGTCTTTAATTTCGAGAAGGGGATAAGTCAGCCAGTACAAACTGCCCTATAATGTCAAATACCGCCATCGGTTTCTGTGGCATTTTTAACTCCACTTCATGTATGGGGCCATATTTTGGTATCAGGCTTTTTCCCTTCAGTAAAAAAGTATTTGATATTGAAAATAGATTTGCGAATTCTTTTCCCTTGAGTACATCAATTCATCAACATGTACCAATAGTCTGAGCGACATTGATAAAACGTGAGGTACTCGACTTTAAATATCTTTTGAAAGTCTATAAGTTTTCAAAAACTTCCTTGCCGAATTTTTCCAACCCAGGGTCTCTTGCACCCATCAATAATAAAACACAGCCGGCTTCTAAATGAGGTTGAATTTCAGTAACCAGATCATTTCTGTTTTCTACAAAGAAAGCATTGCTGCCCAATTGCCTTAAATCAATTATCAGATCATTGGCCGAGATATCTTTTACGGCAGTGCCACCTGCGTAATAGATTTCACTCATCCATATTTCATCTGTTGGTCTTAATACGGCTGCAATTTCTTTTACAAAATCATTTCTTAAAAACCGGGTAGGGCCATAACCATGCGGCTGAAACCATGCAATTACCTTTGGAGCAATATACTGACAGGCAGCAATAGACGCAGCGCATTTAGCAGGGTTGTGTGCATAATCATCAATAACCCACACACCTTTTTTTTGTCCCAACACCTCGTGCCGCCGGTAAATGCCTTGATAACATTTGAGCGCATTGGCACAAACCTGAAGATCGACCCCCAACTGGTTGGCAACACAGGTTGCCGCCAGCGCATTTTCCATGTTGTGTTTACCAACGGTATTGATAGAAAAAAAAACACCGGACAGGTTATATTGAATGGTAAATCCCGATTGATGAAAATTGGTAACCTGGTATCCAGCCTCAATATTTTCATCCGTGCTAAAATCATGACTGGCATTAACCGATAACTTTTGTGATAAAGCGTTGGATTGGTTCACAATAAACAATTCCCTGGTATTGCTTTTAAACTGTCCGAAAATATTCATCAGCTCGGCAATCTCCTGGTGATCTTTATCAATGTTCAGCAGCAGTCCAACCTCCGGGTGATACTGTACAATTGAACCATCACTTTCATCTGCTTCTATCACCAACCAGTCGCCGGCTCCCACTTCTGCATTACCGATTTTGCCTTCTTTAATGATGCTAACCAAACCTGCTCCGCTGATAATGCCCGGCTGCAAACCACCAACCTTCAGAATATCAAATAACATGGCGCTGGTAGTACTTTTACCCGATGTGCCTCCAATTGCAATGGTTCTTTTACTATTGGCAATTATTGCAAGTAATTCCGACCGCTTAATAATTGGGATGCCGAGGCTTTTTGCTTTTTGCACTTCAAAAACGGTATCCTCAACCGCTGTTGACACCACTACCAATTCTGTATGTTCATTGACGCCATCGCCATTTTGCAGGAAACATTGTATTCCTGCGGCCTCTAGTTTTTCCTGTGTTTCGTTGTAAACATTTGGTGCAAAGAAACGATCGCTGCCCGATACCGATTTTCCTGTTCCAGCCAAATATTGAGCAATGGCACTCATGCCGGTGCCAGCTACTCCAATAAAAAATACTGTTTTGAAATCGTTGATACCAGCAATCATAAATAAAAAATTAATTAGCTAATCGATGTATTATGGTGCAGGGTGCGATAAGCAAGTATAAGACTTACTAACATAAATACACCCCCTAAAAAAAAGGCCGCTCCGGCAAATTGCACCGGTCCTGTTGGTTTAGTAAAATAAGCAAAAAGGCTGGTCATCAATACCGGGCCGATGATATTGGTCAAGCTCATGATACTGGTTAAACCACCTTGTAGTTCGCCCTGCTCATTGGCCGGAACCTGTCCTGAAATGATAGACTGCAATGCCGGGCCGCAAATGCCTCCTAAACAATATGGAAATAAAAAAACAAACATCATCCAGCTTTGAGTAGCAAATGCAAATAAAAATAATCCGATGGTATACAGTGCCAGCCCAATATACACACTTCGCTTATTGCCAAGTATTGGATTCACCACCCGAATCAAACCTCCCTGCACAATCCCTACCAGTAAACCAACTAAACCAAGGGAGATACCAATCATTTTTGCTGTCCAGCCAAATTGCTTGATGGTAAAAAAAGACCAGGTACTTTGAACCGAATTGGCTGCCAGGTAAATTAGAAAAAAGGATACTACCAGTCCACTAACTGCGGGATATTTTTTAAACTGCCTCAATGCACCCAAAGGGTTGGCCCGCTTCCAATCGAAAGCTCTTCTATTTTCAATTGCTAAAGATTCAGGCAATACAAAATATCCATACAAACAATTCAACAAGCTTAAACAGGCTGCCACTATAAAAGGTACCCGCACACCATATTCACCTAAGAACCCACCAATTACCGGGCCCAGAATAAATCCCACTCCGAACGCAGCGCCAACCATTCCAAAATTTTGTGCACGATTTTGTGGAGTACTGATGTCCGCAATATAAGCAGTAGCTGTAGTAAAACTGGCCCCACCCAAACCAGCAATCAACCTGCCTACAAATAACCAGGCGATAGAAGGCGCAAGCGCAAGAAAAATATAATCAATGCCAAGGCCAAATAAAGACAACAATAAAACCGGACGCCTGCCATAACGGTCACTCAGGTTTCCCAGCAGTGGCGCAAACAAAAACTGCATAATAGCATAAGCAAATGAAAGCCATCCGCTATATCTGGAGGCGTCACTAATATTGCCATCTATCAATTGCTCTATCAAACCCGGTACCACTGGAATAATAAGACCAATGCCGGTAACATCAATCAGCAGCGTGATGAAAATAAAACTGATTGCAGCAGAACGATTGGAGGCCATATTAAAAATTGGTTGTAAAACAAAGATAACACAGCCTTTACCTAAAGGACTCGGAATGCAACTTTTTTATTTCTGGAATGTTGCTGAACAGTTGGTGTTCGCAAGTAAAATTAGCAAAGCAACAACTTGATAAACGACAGGTGATAATATTTGGCATAAAAAAAGAGCCCAATAAATTGAGCTCCTTTTTTGTAGTATATCAGTTTGGAATTACCATCTGTTTCCACCACCGCCACCGCGATTGTTAGAATAACCACCACGACTTCCACCGCCGCCGCCGGTTCTTTCTTCTCTTTCTTTAGCTACAGAAACAGACATTGCTCTTCCTTCAACTTCTTTGTTGTTTAAACCCAACATTGCATCTTTACCTTCTTCTGCGTTTGGCATTTCAACAAAACCAAAACCACGTGAACGGCCAGACTCTCTGTCCATGATAACTTTTGCTGAAGAAACTTCACCAAATTTTGAAAATAATTCGTTTAGTTCAGCATCGTTTGTGTTGAAACTCAAATTTGAAACGTAAATGTTCATAATCTTAAAATTAATAAATAAAAAATAAAATACACGTGATGGTAACTAAAGACAAAAAATTTTAAGAAGAGAAAACTAATACGTTGGAGAAGTAAAAAATTGAATCTATCTAAAAACGATGTGCTCATTGAGCTAATATCACATTGCAAATATAGACTTATATGTTTGTAAACAATGTTTTATTTTGAATGTGGATAAAACAGTTTACATTAAAGCAAGCTGATTTATTAAAAGGCTGGCATTATGCCCCCCAAATGAAGTAACGTAAAGGAACTAATCCAAAAAAAAATGTGTAATTCACCGTTAGAAATTACACCACAAAATGCAAATCAAATTTAGCAGTTAGCCCTTGAGCTTTGCTATCAAATCAACGTATAACTGCATAGCCTCTTCTTTTGATTTACCTTTCAATTCTTCCCATGCATTGTACTTTGCCTTTGCAACAAAATCAAAAGGATTGGTAGGTGCCTCAATGTTTACATCTCCTTCAGTTGACTGTTTATACAATGAATACAATTTTAGCAAAATATCATTGCCCGGCTTTTCAGTTAAGGTCTTGCTATTGGCTACTGCCTGTTCAAATAAAGAAGTTAGTTCCATTTTTATTTTTTTCTAAAATTACACGAATAATTAATTGTATGCGATTTTACATTCAGAGGGGTGTATTTAAAATTGTCGCAACTCTGTGCACTTTTGCCAACTTTTTTTTTATTGTTTTTTAAAACAAAGAACCTGCACAAGGTTGGCAACCCTTCCAACAATTTTAAATGCACCCATTCAGGGGAAAATTAAATTTACCCTTTCCTGTAGAAACAGGCCGGAACCTTTTCCTACAGGAAAATCATTCCAATTTTTCTAATTCTTTTAAATAATCATACTGCAGATCCTCATGCAGCGTGTCAATAACCTTGGCAATTTTTTTTAATTGAAACTGGTATAGATTATTTAATACCGTGTTTTTACGAATGGGTATGGGCGAACTTAATAAAGTGCGGCAGAAGTGTAACAACAATTCTACCTCCGCCTGTTTGGAACCAGTATAGCGAATATACTTTGCGGTTATTCTTAAAATTTTTCGAAGACTTTTTTTTGCAAAATACAAATTGGAATGATTGATCGCAGCAAACTGTTCTTCCATATCGTGCTTCACCGTTTCAATAAAGGCGGCTTCGTCATGAGCTTCAAAAAGTAAGTAGGTCAGCAACTCCTTATTTTCCTTTTTGTACTTTGCCAATCTTAAACATAATTCTAATATTTTTGCAGGCGCCACTGCATTTAACTCTTGTTTAATGTCGTTGATGGTAGCTGCTTTCATTCGGCGAAAGTACAAAAATTGTTATGCTTATACACGAATGCAAAGTAATAAAGCAAGATGCTTACGAATCAATAGTTGCATGGATGTTCCGCTTTTTTGATGTCAATTAAATTTCAGCCTCTTTCAAAAACTGTAAAGCATTTGGGTAGTTTTTTACCAAATTACTAATAAAATATTGTCTAAAAATGGTCGTTATTGTCCTGCGTTATGCGCACCCTTCAACTAATTATTTTAGAAAACAGCATCAATGAAAACGTATGAATGCTTATTTTTTTTATATTGCACTACAAATCCAACACTATGAAAAAAACAATCACTTTGTTATTGCTATTATTGTGTAGCATTCAATTTGCAAAAGCACAATTTTTTAAGCCCTCCCAGTCGTCAGAAGCATTTGCCGATTCTCTTGCCATTATTGTACAGGATTTCAAAAAGAATTTTTCAGGTATAGAAGGCAGGCAATTACCTTCGCAAGGCGAAATGGATGTATTTCGGTCCAAAGCTACCATCCCCGGCTCAGTGCATTGCAGCATTTATCGATTTCATTCTTTGCAGGATACTACGGCTAGTTTCCAGGCAATCATGTACGAAGGCGAGAGTTATGAGGAGGCAATAAAAGTGTATAAAAAAACGTACAAACAACTCAAAAAAACTAAAATGAAATGGGTAGACAAAAGTGTGATCTCTTTTGTGGGTGAAATGGAAGAGCCGGATGAGAACATTCGTTTTACATCTACCGCATTGCGACTAAATATCATTGACCGCCCTTATCGTAGCTTCTTTGGCGAACTTGAGTTAACAAGCAATTATGATGGATGGGAAGTACACTTTAGTATGCATAACCGAAAAAATGATGCAGAAAGGTATTAGTAGTGCGTATGTTATTAGACGAATTTTACCAACACAAATTATACAGCACGAATTAAAGTAACACGAATTAAAAAGCACGAATTTTACGAATTATAGTAACACGAATTTCACGAATTAAATACACCTGTTACATCATAAAAAAAGTGGCCTTTTAGGCCACTTTACTTTTTCAATACATTGTTTTAATATCCCAAAATTTTCAACATACTTTGTGCAGTTTGCTCTTTGGCATATACCCAATCTACCAGCTTGCCCGTTTTATCATGCCCTAAAACAATATGCTTGGGCGATGGAATCAGGCAATGCTTAATTCCCCCGTATCCACTAATTTGGTCCTGGTAAGCACCGGTATGAAAGAAGCCTACATACAATGGTTCTCCCTTACTTATTTTCGGTAAAAACACTTCATTGATATGTTCTTCAGAATCGTAATAATCATGACTATCGCAAGTGATACCGCCAAGTGTTACCCGCTGGTACTCTTCCTTCCATTTATTAATTGGCAGCATTAAAAATTTTTCTCCAATGCCCCAGGTATCTGGCAAAGTGGTGATGAAAGATGAATCAATCATATACCAGATCTCCCGATCATTTTGCATTTTTTCGCCTATCACACTGTAAATATGTGCCATGCTCTCTCCTACTGTATAGCTGCCAAATTCAGTAAAAATATTCGGCATCTGCACTTTGTTTCGCTTACAAGCCACTTTAATATTGCGCACAATTTCATTGATCATAAACTGGTAATCATAATCAAAACCCAGTGAATGCTTAATCGGAAAACCACCGCCAATATTGATAGAATCCAGTTCCGGACAAATCTTTTTTAACTGGCAATACAAGTTGATTACCTTGTTCAATTCACTCCAGTAATAAATATCATCCTTGATGCCTTTGTTTAAAAAAATATGCAGCATTTTCAATTGAAACTTATGCTCCATTCCTTCTATTTCATCTACATAAAATTCCAGCACATCTTTCGCCCGCATGCCAAGCCTTGAGGTATAAAAAGGAAAATTTGGTTCTTCTTCCGCAGCTACCCGTATGCCTAATTTAAACGACCCCTTTACCGATTTGTAGGCCTTCAATTCCTCTTTATTATCCAGGATAGGAATGACATTTTTAAAGCCGGTATTCAATAAACGGGTAATTCGTTGCGTGTACGGTTTTTGCTTATAACCATTGCAAATAATAAAGGTTTCCTTGTTGATTTTACGCCTGGAGTATAATTTATTAATGATGTCGATGTCGTAAGCATAAGAGGTTTCCAGATGAATGTCATTCTTCAATGCTTCCTCTACAATAAAAGAAAAATGAGAGCTTTTGGTACAATAACAATAATTGTATTTACCCTCATACTTATGCTTTTTAATGGCATTGGCAAACATCGTTTTCGCTTTGTTTATCTGCTGACCAATTTTTGGCAGATAAGTAAGCTTTAATGGCGTACCATACTTATCGATCAGGGCTTTTATATCCTGTCCATTATATTGCAAATACTCATCTACCACTTTAAAGTCTTCCTGCGGAAAGTTGAAGGTTTGGTCCACCAAATCGGCGTAAGTATTGTTCATGTTATTCATTTGCTTGGATGGGTTTAAATTTTTCAGTGCAAAAGTAATTCAATGATAAATGCAAACAACAAAAAAAACCGGATGAGACTCGTGTCGCATCCGGCTTATATGATTTTGTCAATGGTGAATGGTCTATGGTCTATAATTGACCATTCACCATTCACCATTCACTATTTCACCTGGGCAACCAGGCTCTTGAAACTTTCTGGTTCGTTCATCGCTAAATCAGCTAAAACTTTACGATTGATGTCGATGTTTTTTACTGCTAATTTATGGATGAATTCGCTATAAGTGAGACCTTCCGCCCTTACTGCTGCGTTGATACGTGCAATCCACAATGTGCGGTATTCACGCTTCTTCAACTTACGGCCAACGTATGCATACGTTAAACCTTTTTCCATTACATTTTTGGCAACGGTATAAACATTTTTACGTTTTCCGTAATATCCTTTTGCTGCTTTTAAAACTCTTTTTCTACGAGCCCTGGATGCAACTGCATTTTTTGAACGTGGCATATCTTAATTTTTTGAACTTTAATAAATTTAAAAATGAATCAACTACAAATTATCCTCTAAGTCTGAGTAAACGCATTACAAAGGCTTGTTGGGTACTGTCTACGATACCATCTTTTCTCATGGCACGTTTGCGTTTGGTTGATTTTTTTGTTAAGATGTGACGTTTAAAGGGCTTTTGGAAGGTGATTAAACCGGTTCCGGTAACTTTGAAACGCTTTTTTGCGCTCGAGTTTGTTTTTACTTTTGGCATTTAATAACTTATTATAGTTACTCCCTGCTGGCGGATCTCACCGGAGATCACTTTTTGAGCCTTGTGGGAAATGAATCCAAAAAAGAAGTGTCTTTTTCGGGCGGCGAAGTTAATGAAAAAATTGACCAATCAGCAGTTATCACCTAAAAAACAGCAATTCAGGGATTAATTATTTTGAATATAGTGTTTCTATAGGGCACAAGATTTCCAGGCCGTCAAAATATATTTGCAGCCTTTTTTTGTTTGTGAGCTTATTATTTGCCTGTTTTGTTACCTCCTTATTTTTTACGAAACCGCTTGTTAGCGGGGTGATTTAATTTTATTCAGATCAGGTTTGGCATTATAGCAGTGCCGTATTAATGCAACCTTATCTGGCATCGTTTAACAGATTCAAATTCATCCGCATTTACTGGTATGCAGGTAAACCAGCTTATGAGTTGCTTCCACAAATGTTTGATGGTGAGTTTGGCGTTGGCTGCAAGCATTTCTACAATGTTGCTGCTGTGTTCTGCCAGTTGGTTAATCAAGTGTGCTATTTGCATACACTGGTAATAGTTTTTATAGCTGGTAAAACTTTTTCTGGAATATTTGTG
>JBGSMI010000157.1:0-71734 GCA_041740215.1 Ferruginibacter sp. | reverse complement strand
CTGGTGGTGGTGGCAACAAAAGACTTAATGGTAAATCCATTGGCGGCCATAGAATTTGCTACTCAACTAAACTTTTCACTTGTTGAATTGGAGGGCAATTGTGGCCACCAAACTACAATGACCTGAGACAAAGAATTATTGAAAAAAAGGTGATTGATTTTATAAAAGATTAAGGCAGGCAAAAATGATGCAATTTGCAAAGCGATAAATATTGAACGCAAAAGATTACATTACATTCATTCTAAACCTTTGCTTTTGGGGTAGTAGCAAGGCAAACCAGGCTTTCAAAAGAAGTTAACCAATTTTAAAAATATGTCAGTTAATCCAAAAATATAAGTGCAGCATTAAAAACATTTAAAAGTAAGATCATGAAACCGATTTGTATTTTTTTCTTTTCCCTTACCCTGATGGGCAATGCCATAAATGTAGCTGCGCAAAAAAATATAGTAAGCTGGCCATTTCCTATCAACCGCACCCACGCCGGCGTTTTATTAAGTAATGGTGTGCAGGGTTTAATGGTATGGGGCGGTGATAATATATTAAACATAACAGTAGGTCATGCAGGCTTTTGGGATCATCGCGGAGGCAATGATTTTGCCAGCCGGGCTAATTTTACACAAGTAAAAAATCTGGTGCAACAAAAAGATGAAGAGGGGTTACGAAAACTGTTTTTTTATGTGCCTAAATCAGGCCAGCCTGCACATCCGCAACAACTTAGCGCCGGTATGTGCCAAATCAAACTGCCGAATTCTTATGCGCTTAAAAAAGCAGATTTAAATCTGTTAAATGGAACTATCACTGTTTTCTTAAAAAATAGCGCAGGTAAATTATCCCGCTTGCAAATAGAGCAATCTATTTATACACCTGTCTCCTTTATTACACTGCCCGAAGAATTAGCAGGTAAAATAGAAAGCACGGTGATACCCATGTGGCAATTCAATCGTGATGAGTTGAAAAAAGTGGGCGTTGCTGCCCCCCAGAACTGGAGTGAAAAAAATATCAAAGGTTTTACACAAACCTTGCCACAAGATGAGCCATTATCTATGGCGCAATCCAAAAAAGGAAATCAGTTGTTACTGGCTACAGACGTAGGTGAAGCTTCTGCTGCAAACGTAACCCAGTTGCTACAAACTTCAACTGTTGCACAACTTCGCCAAGAGTCTGCTAACTGGTGGAAGGGGTATTGGAGCGAAGTGGCCCGCATATCAATTCCAGATAAGAAATTGCAGGAAGTGTATGACTATGGCTTGTATAAGCAAGCATGTACCACACCGCCACAGGGCCTCGCTTGTACTTTGCAGGGAGCTTTTATGGAAGAATACCAGTTGCCGCCCTGGAGCAATGATTATCATTTTAACATCAATGAACAGTTAATTTATACACCTGCACTCGCTACCAATCGTCCGCAGCATTTTAAACCTTTGTTACAATTACTTGATTCTTTAATGCCTGTATTCCGGCGCAACGGAAAACTGTTTTTTAATAATCCAAATGCCATCATGTTTCCACATGCGGTGGATGACCGTGGACAGGCAATTGGCAATTATTGGGGCGGTACCATCGACCATGCTACTACCGCCTGGGTAGCATTATTAACATGGCAATATTATCAATACAGCGGTGATACTTCTTACTTAAAAAAATTGACTTATCCATTGCTCGACGGCGCCTTTGAAGGCTTTTGGAGCATGATGGAAACCAGCACGGATAGTGCTGGAAACAAGCAGTACAGTTTGCCCATTTCTGTAAGTCCGGAATATGGTAGTGGGTTAGAGGGGGTAGGGCGTAACTCCTCGTTTCAATTAGCTGCACTACATCGGGTGTTAAATATTTTGCCCGAAGCTGCAAAGCTTTTGGAAATTAATTCAGATAGTCGTTGGAACGATGTAAAAGTACATTTGCCTAACTACTCCATCGTAAATTTACCTTATGGCGAAAGCTCGAAAAATATGCCCGCCCGCATTGGTTTGTGGGAAGGAAAAGATTTGGAAATCAGTCACCGGCACCATTCGCATTTAGCGGGTATTTATCCTTTTCAAACATTGGATTTTACCGATACCGCACAATTTAAATTGATAGAAAAAAGCTATTGGCGCTGGGTGCATGCAGGCGCAGGCGGCTGGACAGGTTGGTGCATTCCCTGGGCATCCATTATCCATAACCGCATGGGCAATACCGAGGCTGCTGTAAGCTGGTTACATTACTGGAACGAAAATTTTGTGAATGAGGGAAGAGGCACTTTGCACAATACAACCAATTTAGGTATGGCTACGATGAATGAACCTATTTGGGCAAAAGAAATCGGCAAGGGTAAAAAGAACCATGAGATTATGCAGTTGGACGCCGGTTTGGGTGCTGTAAGTGCAATACTTGATTTGTTGGTACAGGAAACGAACAATGGCGTATACATTTTGCGCAACCGGCATTGGCACTGGAAAGATGTAAACTTTCAAAATGTAAGAACCGCCGGTGGTTTTCTTATTTCAGCTAATGTGCAAAATGACCGATTGATATCCATTAAAATTAAAGCAACATTAAACGGGAAGATCAAACTTTACCCAGGCATGGGAGATTCGTTTTTATTAAATGGCAAAGAAATAAAAAGCGAAAAGCTTGAAATGGAAATGAGAAAAGGACAGATCATCGAATTGAAACCGACCTTACAATAAGATTAGGAATGAGCAAAGAAAATGTATAAAAGTTGTATCACATATTGTATCCGTATTTATTGGGGCGGGGCATCTCTGCTTTAGAAGCTACCAGTATGGAACTAGCTGACAACAGCTTGCATAGCATTGGGCTGCAACGGGGTCTGGTGTGGTCCGTCGTAAATGGAGCCACGGGAATACTCATTCACAATGTTGAAAGAAAGGTGCAGGTAGATACTACTTTTGCCAACCATAACATTGTTGATAATCGTCGGGTGGATAGTTGCCACTACAAGGGCAATCGGGTGGATGGCAGCTATAACCTGGTGGAAAATAATATCATTGACCATTGCAGTCTTGCATTAAACGATCGTGCTAATTTGTATTGTTTTGCCGCAAGTGCCAATGTAACCCATCATTCCATTTTCAGCAATAATATTGTTCGTTACAGTGTAGGCGAAAGTTATGCAACACCCGGTAATGTAAACCTTGCTTTGGGTATTTATCTTGATAATGATTGGCATGATATGTTGGTGGAAGGCAATACCGTGATTGAGACTGGTGCTTCAGGAATTGTTAACAACGATGCATCCTACAAAAACACTATTCAGGGAAATACAATTTACAATTGCAAGGAGGGAATTGGTTTTTCAGAATAGGCGAATATTGGAAATTTTTTTGGCTTGGTAGTTAAAAATAATTTGGTAGTAGCACTTACGCCCAATCAAAAAGTGGTAAGTATAACCACCTGGCTGGACCCAAACTCAACCCAGGACAATTGGCCGAAAATACCTACATCAATCTTTTCGCAACACAATCTTTTTACTATACTACTAAACAACTGCCGAAAGCTACCCGGCTAAGTTTATCATTTGAACAGTGGCAAAACATTCTTAAAAATGATACCCGCAGCATAGCAAATACAGCCCGTACTGAGTGGGCTAAAAACGGGAAACCACTTGTATTTGTAAATGCTACCAATGAAGATTAAAAAATAACATTGAGTGACGGATCTTATTTTTTTATTGACGAAAAAAAGTTGTAAAAATGCTGCCGCTAAAACCATTTCAATCAATCGTTTTGATAAAAAAAGGAAAATTAATTTATCTATAAATAACAATGAATCCCACTTCGTCTTAATTTTTCTTTTGGATTTTGTTGACGTTTCAGCAAGAAGGCAAAAGCTACTATTTATACAATAGGTGACGGTATTGTAAAAAAAAAATGAACCAGTTTAGAGTGCCGGCGTAAAAACTCTCTAAAACCCATAACCTGCCTGTAGGTCGGTATCTCTTTAAATTTATTTCTTGAATAACAGTTCTTAACCTTCTGCTAAAATAATATCAAAAGATGGTAATTCCATATGATTGACAACCCTATGTAAAAGCTAACTTCACGCAAAAAAAAATAATACTAAAAGCTTGTCACGGTTTAAATTCCCAATACTCATCTGGCCTTTTGCCTACCGCAACAATGATTGATTGCCATTATGAAAAAAAGTACGTACAATACCCGTTACATCATTTTTATCTCCTTTGTTTCCGCATTGGGTGGTTACTTGTTTGGATTCGATTTTGCCGTTATCTCTGGTGCCTTGCCCTTTTTACGGGATCAGTTTGGCCTTAATGAATATTGGGAGGGTTTTACTACAGGCGTACTGGCATTGGGTTGCATTGCAGGTTGTTTGCTGGCAGCAAGCGTTTCTGAAAAATATGGCCGTAAAGCTTCGCTGATGACCGCCGCTGCCATCTTTGCTATTTCTTCCTTGGCAATGGCATTTTCTGCCAATCTTACTATATTCATCCTATTCCGTTTTGTAGCAGGCATTGGTGTAGGAATGGCTTCCATGATGTCGCCCATGTACATTGCAGAAGTTTCACCGGCTACTATACGTGGCAGAATGGTGGCTATCAACCAGCTTACGATTGTATTGGGTATTTTGATAACCAACCTTATTAATTATTCACTACGCAACGAGGGGACAGATGCATGGCGTTGGATGTTTGGTTTAGGGGTAGTACCATCAGTCATATTTTTTGTCGGAGTCATATTTTTACCTGAAAGCCCACGCTGGCTGTTAAAAAACGGCCAGGAAGCAAAAGCAACAAAAATATTGGCCGCCATTGGCGATGCTGATTTTGTACAAATATCGGTGCAGTCTTTTTCTCAGTCGCTTACACAGGAGAAAAAGATAAGTTATCGGGCAGCTTTTCTTCCCCAGTTTTTACCAGCTATTTTAGTGGGTATTGGGCTGGCAGTGTTTCAGCAGTTTTGCGGCATCAATGTGGTATTTAACTATACATCTAATATTTTTGAGAGTATAGGCGCCAGTAAAGACGACCAACTATTGCAAACAGTTTTTATTGGCGGGGTTAATGTAGTATTTACCATTATTGCCTTTTTGCTGGTTGATAAAATTGGCCGCAAGCCATTGATGTTGTTGGGTGCTGCAGGATTAACAATTCTATACATTACAATTGCCTATTTGCTAAGTATTAAATCTCCAGCCACTTCAATTTATTTGTTGGCTGCCATTGGTTTGTATGCCACCACATTGGCACCGGTAACTTGGGTACTGATATCAGAAATTTTTCCAACAGAAGTAAGAAGTGCTGCTACCAGCATTGCAGTCATTTGTTTGTGGGCTGCCTATTTTATATTGGTATTTAGCTTTCCCATTTTAGAGAAAATAATGGGTGGCACCAAAAATACCTTTTACTTGTACGCCGCTATTTGTGCAGCAGGTTTTGTTTTTATTAAAATGAAAGTAAAGGAAACAAAAGGGAAAACACTGGAGGAGATGGAAGGGATATTTGGCGGGCATTAATTGAAATGAACCCATATAAGAAAGGTTGAATTGTCAAATGGTATGCGGTCCGGATTCCGGTTGAAGTATAGCATCGGGATGTCGAACAATACGTTCGAAAAGCCCCGTCACTGTGCATCAACCTTGCTCGGGATTTGCAGCGATATAAAAACATGCCAGCAAAACATCAGTGGGTATCAAACCATATATTTTAAAAAGATGAATAACTAAAGCTCCGGAAGGACGCAATATTTTGAAATAAAAAAGCATCATGAACAGCGAAGTAAAAGTATGGGAAGAAACGATAATGCTCCCAACCTACCGCACCGGTAAGCCGGAGAAAAATCCCATGTTTTTGGAGAAACGTGTTTACCAGGGAAGCAGTGGTGTCGTATATCCGCATGCGGTTATTGAAAAAATTGAAGATGAAAAACACGACCAGCCGTATCAGGCTTTTTTTCTAGAAAATGATTATATAAAATTAATGGTGCTTCCACAGTTGGGTGGCCGCATTCACCGGGCTTATGATAAAACAAGGCAGCGTGATTTTATTTATTACAACCAGGTAATTAAGCCGGCACTCGTTGGCTTAACCGGCCCGTGGATCAGCGGTGGCATTGAGTTTAACTGGCCACAGCATCATCGCCCTTCTACCTTTGAACCGATCGATTGTATCATTGAAGAAAATATTGATGGCAGCAAAACGATTTGGGTAAATGAAGTGGAGAAGATGTTTCGTACCAAAGGAATGGCAGGCTTTACGCTATATCCCGATAAAGCATACATTGAAATAAAAGGAAAGCTGTTTAACCGTACACCATTTGCACAAACTTTTTTGTGGTGGGCCAATCCTGCTGTAAAAGTAAATGACCATTATCAGTCTGTATTTCCACCGGATGTATATGCTGTTTTTGATCACGGTAAAAGAGATGTCAGTGATTTCCCCATTGCCACCGGCACCTATTATAAAGTAAATTATTCGCCGGGCACGGATATAGCAGCCTATAAAAATATACCGGTGCCAACATCGTACATGGCCATACAATCGAAGTATGATTTTATGGGTGGTTATGAAAACGATACAAAAGCAGGTTTGCTGCATGTAGCGAGTCATCACTTTTCTCCGGGTAAAAAACAATGGACCTGGGGCAAGGGTGATTTTGGTTTTGCCTGGGATAGGAATTTGACCGATGAAGACGGACCTTATATTGAATTGATGACAGGTGTGTTTACCGATAACCAGCCCGATTTTAGCTGGCTGCAGCCCAATGAGCAAAAAACCTTTGAGCAATATTTTATGCCGTATGCCAGGTTAGGTGCAGTGAAAAATGCTACCAAAGATGCGATGCTAAATGTAGAAAAAGTGGGGGACGGTATTCTGCTAAAAGTGTATGCAACTGGTGTTTATAACAGTGCATCTATTGCGGTGCTGAAAAATGGTGTTGCAATAGCTACCTATATTTTTGATCTATCTCCTGCCGATATTTTTGAAAAACACATGATGCTACCTCCCGGAGTTGTTTTAGAAGAAATAAGCATTGAGGTAGAAACGACGGATGGTATTCCGCTGGTAGGTTATCGGCCGGAAAAAATTGATAAAAAAACGATTCCTGCTGCGGCTACTGCAGCCAAAAAACCGGCAGAGATAAAAAGTGTAGAGCAACTATATTTAAATGGCTTGCACCTGGAGCAATACCGACATGCCACCTTTGCTGCAACTGATTATTATGAAGAAGCCTTGCGACGGGATCCGGAAGATAGTCGTACCAATAATGCCATGGGTTTGTGGCTGATGAAAAGAGGACAGTTTGTAAAAGCGGAAACTTATTTTAGAACAGCGATACAAACCATTACTCAACGCAATCCCAATCCTTACGATGGAGAGGCGTACTATAATTTAGGATGTTGTCTTGTGTATCAAAACCAGTTGGCAGAGGCAGAAGACGTATTGCACAAAGCTACCTGGAATGATGCCTGGCAGCATGTTTCTTTTTTAACCCTGGCAAGATTGGCAGCTATAAAAAAAGACTATAAAGACGCCTTGTATCTGATAGAAAAATCTCTGGTAAAAAATTACCACAGTCATACAGCACGTGCCTTAAAAGCGGCACTGCTTCGATACCTTGGGAAGGAAAATGCATCAATATTTTGTATAAATGAATCGCTACAGCTTGATCAATTTAATTTCGGCTGCCATTTTGAAAATTATTTGGTAAACATACAAAAAGGTGATGCAGCGGCGGCGGAAAATTATTTGCTGATTATTAAAAAACTATTGCGTAATTCATTTAACAATTATGCAGAGTATGCATTGGATTATTCGCAGGCGGGCATGTACACCGAAGCAATAGAATTATTGAGAATCTATACGGTAGCTAATGAGGGCACTACTGTAAATCCCATGGCTTTTTATTACCTGTTTTATTTTTATAAAAAAACTGGGGAAACAGCAAAGGCAAGTGATTGTTTGCAACAAGCAATGAAAGCAATACCTGACTATTGTTTCCCTAATAAACTGGAGGATATTATTGTGTTGCAGGCAGCCATTAACAATAACAATCTGGATGCAAAAGCTTTGTATTATCTCGGTAATTTGTGGTACGATAAAAGGCAATATAACGAAGCTATAGACTGCTGGGAAAGATCTGTAGCAATCGACAATTGTTTTGCTACAGTACACCGTAACCTTTCACTGGCTTATTACAACAAATTACGGAACCCCGGGGTTGCGGTCAGTTGTATGGAAAAGGCGTTTGCATTGGACACAACTGATAGCAGGATATTAATGGAACTGGACCAGTTGTATAAAACGCTGAACAGGCCTGTAGGTGAGCGGATTCAATTATTGGAAAAGCATCCGTTATTGGTAAATTACAGGGATGATTTATACCTGGAAAAGATAACCTTGTTAAACTGCAAAGGTAACTATGCTGAAGCAAAGGATTTGATAGCGGCCAGACATTTTCACCCGTGGGAAGGGGGGGAGGGTAAAGTGGTAGGCCAGTATTTATTGTGCCACATAGAATTGGCCAGGCAGGCACTTGCAAATGGCTGGTATGATACTGCCTTATCGTTGTTGAATGATGCGCAGCATTACCCGGTTAATTTGGGTGAAGGGAAGTTGTACAATGCCCCGGAAAATGACATTCATTACCTGCAGGGATGTGTGTTGCAGGCAATGGGAAATGAAGCTGCGGCAAAACAAAAATTTGTGTTGGCAACAAAAGGAACCTCAGAACCCTTGCAAGCCATTTTTTATAATGACCCACAGCCCGATAAAATATTTTACCAGGGATTGGCATGGAAAAAATTGGGTTATCAGGAAAAAGCTGAAGCTATATTTCATCGGTTCATTTCCTTTGCGCAAGAACACCTGAATGATGAAATACACCTTGATTACTTTGCCGTATCACTTCCCGATTTATTGGTATTTGAACAAGACCTGAATGAAAAAAATAAAGCCCATTGCTTTTATCTGATGGGACTTGGTTATCTTGGATTGGGAAAAGATGACCAGACGATTGAAATGTTTGACAAGGCACTTTCTTTAGATGCTTATCATTGAAAGCAATGCAACAAAGGCAATTAGTTTTGCTTTAAGGTGTTTTATAAATATGATGCTAAATCAATAATTATGCTCCGTAAAAGAATAGCAAAAATTTGCTTAATTGTAAATCTATCCGTCTTGGTTTCCATATCGGTAAAATCACAACAGCCTCATCAGGCATACACACAGCAGAGCCCGTCCGTTGCAATGTATTTCGATTGGATAAGCCGCTCCTGGTTTGGTAGCAACGAAAATAAAATATTGAAAAATCTCCAGTTCTTTAAATGGATGAAGGATAAGTATGGAATGCAACTCGATGTGTATTTGCTGGATGTGGGAACGTTTGATTATGGACCAAACTGTGTAGCATTTGAAGGCAGACCTGCTTACGGCAACCTGCAGTCACCGTGGTTTAAAAAAGACTATCCTAATGGACTGAATCCCATTTATAAGGCAGCTACTGCAGCCGGTACAAGGCTTGGTATTTGGATGGGGCCTGATGGATACGGCAATACGCCGGAGGAAGCGCAACAACGAATTGACATGCTGGCCGGGCTTTGCAGAGACTATAAAATAAGGTTGTTTAAATTGGATTTATGCAGCAGTGATTTGCGGCCGGAGAAAGAAAAGTATTTTATTGAAGCCATGCAGCAAACAAGAAAGTACAGCCCTGATTTAATAGTGCTGAACCACCGCATCAGCATGAGTGATTCTGCCAGAAAGTATACCACCACTTTTTTGTGGGAAGGTAAGGAAACTTATACTGACGTACATATTATGAACGATACGCCCGGCCTGCATCACAGGGTTACCAATTTGCGTCGTGGCTACCCACCGGGATTACAGCGCTTAACCGAAGATCATGGGGTATGTCTCAGTTCTGCGTTGGATTTTTGGGAAGATGATTTGCTGCTGCAGGCATTTAACCGAAATCTTATCATGTCACCGGAAATTTATGGTGATCCCAGTTTTTTAAAGGACCAGGAATTTAATATGCTGGCAAGGTTGTATAACCTGCACCGGAAGTACAATACGATAATGGTGAATGGGTTAGAATTGCTTGAAACACAATACGGTTTTAAAGCCGTATCAAGAGGGGATACACATACCAGGCTGATTACATTACGCAACCTTAGCTGGAATAAAAAGTCTATTACCGTAAATATCGACAGTACGATTGGCCTTGGTAATTCAAAGCGCTACAGTGTAAAATTATTACACCCTTACGAAGAGGAAATTGGACAATTTAAATATGGTGAAAAAGCTGTGGTAACAATATTGCCATTTAGGGCCGTGCTGGTAAAAGTATCAGATCTTGCTGATGACATTTCTATTAGCGGAACGCCTTATCTGCCAATTGAAAATGCGGGCGGAAAAACAACTATGATAGAATTGCTCGGTATGCCTGGTACTCAAAAAAAGATAAAACTACAAGCGTTTGGCAGAAAATATAGGACTGCCGTTGTAGATGGCAAGCGCTATAGCATTGCAAATAGCAATACGATTGCCATTAAATTTAAAGGCAAAAAATTATTGCTGAATTATCATAGAAAACTCGCAACGCTTGCTGCTTCACCTGTGCCATCCTTTGCCAACGCCATGTATGAAACCATGTGTTTTAACAATGATAACAATGCATTGGAAGTCAGGAGTCTTCAGAGAGCCGGCGCATCACAATACCCTGCAGTAGCCGCTGCAAGAAAGTCTTTTTTTGAAGACACTGGTTTTATCAAACTTGGTTTGTGGGATAAGTTTGCTTTCGATGGCGATACGGCTACTTTTTACAAAGCACAAGCATCTGTTTACAATCATAATTATATACCGTTAGGCACAATGCGGATTGGAGCAGGTACAGGAAAAACCTTCAACAAACTTTTACTGAAAAATATACCTGCTGATTATCTGCCTGGGTCAGCAACGGCCTCTGCCAATGGCAAAGACTGGCAGCCGGTTGAAATTAAAAAAATTGGTAGTTACCTTGAAGTAAGTGGCAAAAGCAATGCAGCATATCGTTATGTAAAAATTAATCCTACACCATTGGCAGTGAGTGAAGTGGTTGGATACAATAACGACAAAGTTGTTAGCGTTAAAAATTATAAACTATCTAATTTATTTGCTGACAGTGTAACAGCAATCACCGCTTACAAAGCATCTTTTACCATTACAGAAATAGCCAACAGTAGTTATATCGTACTCACAGTGCCGGGCGACTACGATCCGGAAAAAGTGTTTGCATGCATTTTAGCGGATGGAAAAATGATAGCACCTTACGACAGAAGTCCATCATTTTTGTACAACAACTGGGAGCATATTGAAAAGGCAAAAGGCAACCTTAGCTTTTATTTTAAAGCAGATAAACAATTGCTCAACAAAAAGGCAGCCGTTTATTTGTTTTCATCCGTTGCATTTCCCTCAACTATGCAGGCTGATTTATGGATAACCGCCTATCCAATACCTTTTGAAAAAAAGCAATTGGCTTTGGAGTAAAACCTTTATTAAAAACATTTAAATTTTATTATACAAATCATGCTAAGAAAAATTATTACGATTGAATTAATGCTGATAGCATTTTCAATAACCATTTTTGCCCAAAGAGAACACATCCCTTTAGATGGACAATGGAGTTTTATGATTGATTCAACTAAACAAGGTGTGAATAGTAAGTGGTTTAAAAATGGACTACCTGCCAGTAAAGAAATGGTGAAGGTGCCACATACCTGGAATGTAAAAAAGGAAACAACGAGGTATTGGGGTTGGGGCTGGTACCAGCGGAATATAGACGTACCCAAAAGTTGGAAAGGTAAAAAAATCCGGTTACAGTTTAATGCGGTGTATCATGATGCCACAATTTGGGTAAATGGTGAGAAAGCCGGGGAGCATCTTGGTTCTGGCTTTACTAAGTTTTTTATTGATGCTACAAAATACTTAAAGACTGGCAAGCAAAATACCATTACGGTGTTGGCTGATAATTCCTTTTCGAATACTACCATTCCTTATTCAATCAGTTTCGATTGGCCCAATGATGGCGGCATCATCCGATCGGTAAGCATGTTGGCAACCAATCCCGTTTATATAGAACAGGTACAGGTAAACGCAAAACCTGATTTTACCGATGCTGCAAAACCAACAGGATCGGCTGGTATAAAAGTAACAGTGCAGGGGCTTGAAAAAATGGATGCCAAGCAAATGACTTGTAATATCACCGTAACAGAAGAAAATCAGCCAACATCAAATACTATATATGATGGTACACCGGCTTTAAATTTTCAAGCAAACAAACTGTTATTCCAGCTTAAATTTGATTCCATTCATCCATGGCATTTTGATAATCCAAATTTGTATAAAGTAAATGTCACACTTCGGTATAAGAATAAAATCACCGATACTTTTTCTGTCAATACCGGCTTTAGGGAATTAAAAGTAGTTGGAGATGCTTTTGTTTTTAATGGAGAGAAAATCCGCATTGCAGGTGCTGAAGTTATGTTTGGTTCCAGTTTGAAAAATGGAATGGCCGAAACCAACGAAGAACTGGAAGCCTACTTAAAAAAAGCGGAATATCTCAATGTAATGTTTACCCGTTTTCACTGGCAGCAGGATGATTTTGTACATGATTGGTGCGACCGAAATGGCGTATTAACTCAGGAAGAAATTCCTATTTGGGGTAGTAAAGTTTTTATGACCGACACCATTATGCAGATTGCAAAATCACAATTAACTGAAATGATTGGCGACCATTACAATCATCCCAGCATTATATCCTGGGGCGTGGGCAATGAAATATTTGCAAGGGAAGCAAATAACATAAAGGGCGTAAAAGAATTATACCAGTTCACAAAAAAGACAGATCCATCAAGGTTATCAAGTTATGTAAGTAACACGTTGCAACAGGCACGGCACTGGATGCCCGCTGGTACCTTGCCCGATGCATCGGCTGAAGGTGATATGCTGATGTTTAATGATTATCACAGCACCTGGTACCGGCAATCACATGGCACCAACGGCGGAGTGCTGGATACGATACAGGCAGAGAACCGTACAATGCCATTGGTGATCAGTGAGTTTGGTTTGTGTGAACCCGAAAACTGGGGCGATGATAGCCGAAGATTAAAAGATATGATTTACAGCTATGCTTTGTATGAAAGCAAACCCTACATTGCTGGTGCTATTTATTTTTGTGTAAACGATTATCGTACCCACATGGGCGGCGGTATTTATGGTATGCACAACACCCGTGTACATGGCGTGTATGATCTGGAAGGAAAGCCAAAACCATCTGCGGAAATTTTGCGTGAAATGAACTGCCCGGTAGAAGTTAGCGGACTTAACCGAAACAAAGAAAATATGATTGCGATTACCGTTGTTGCCGCAACAGGCTTGCCTGCTTATACCTTACGAGGATATAAAGTTTACTGGAGCAATGATGTTATAAACTATAAAACACAGGGAGAAATGGTGGCGCTGCCAACGGTTGTTCCCGGCAAATTAACTGATCTTGTTTTTAAAAATATATATAATGATAAAGGGGTATTAACCATTGAAAATGGCAGGGGCAAGATGGTGTATCAGAAAGTAATTTCATCAACTTTTGTATATTAAAACGAATGGCCGTAGTATAAATTGCGCTAGCCAAAAGAACTTGCACAAGCCCGTCAGCTTTTTTAAAAAGCTGACGGAGGTTTTGCAAGAAATCCACCATTTATAGTGTACCCAATAAATATCCTAATCCAGCTTCGTAATCCGTATATAATCTATCATCGCCTGATTGATGACGATGTTCATATTTTCATTGACTGGTTCAAAAGTTAAGTTAAACTGTTGCTTTCCTTTGGGTAAATATATTTTTGCTGCATTGCTAAAACCCCAGTTGTTCCAAACATCTTTTCCCCTTTGTGGAAATACAATTGTTTCACATTTTTTGTTGTTAAGTAAAAGCGTTCTGATAGCCGCTTTATTTTCCTGGCCCAAGTCGCCATTACCATTGGCGTATCTAAAATTGATGGCATAGTAACCTGCCTCGGGTATTGTGATATTGAATGCGATCGTAGCGTTGATCGTTTTACTGGTTTCAATAAAACCTGCTCCACTAAAGCCTTTGTAAGGTAATGAAGACACCGGTGTAAATGATTCAGCTTCGTAGGTAACTGCTCTTTTCTTATCAGCAACTTCCAATGGTTCGGATGCAAAAGACTCGTAGTGTTTTGCATCAATTGCTACCACCTGGTACTCACTGTAACCTTTGTCCGTTACAACAAGCGCATGTTGTTTTGTAGTTACAATTTTATTTCCATTTTTATAAATATCGTAGGCTATATCACCAGTAATAGTACTCCAGGCGAGCGAATCGTTTTTAAAATTGACTATAGGTGTCGCCGGCGCAAAATCATTGCCTACGTTATTGACGGGAGCAGCTATCATATCTACGTTATCCAGTAAAATTTTAATGCTATGTGTTCCCTTCAATGATGCCGGAATTTCATTTTTGCTAAGCAATTTACCATCCAGCAAAAATGATTTTATTCTATTGCCATAACCAACCAGGGTGATGTTTAAAATACTGTTGCGATACGGAAAGTTATTCAGTATACGGGTATCTTGCAATGCCTTCGGAACAAAAGGATGAAACAATAATTTGTCTGCCGCATACTCTATACCAAACAGCACTTTGTGTACCAGGCTTAGGTTACCTGCAAGGCTCCACAGCATATTGCTTGAGTTGATGGCAGTACCATTGTAATCACCATCCTGAGCTACAAAGTTTTCTTTGTTGGTTAAAAACAGGGCAGCAGGTCGCCACACTGCAGCCATAGAAGCAAGCACGGCTTTTTCATTGCCCGACTTTGCAGCAGCCATTGTCCAATAACTTTGTACAAAGGGCCATACGGCATTATTGTGGTAAGCAAATACATCCGGTATTTGTGGAAAAATACAGGTGATACCAAAGTCAGTTACCGGCGTGTTGGCAACAAGCATTTTTTGTTGCGCCTCATTGGCTACATCAAATATTACAGCAAGCGCTTCGCCCAATGCCTCGGCTTTTGGCGAGATTATTTTATAATTTCTGCCATACAAATACTGGCCGTAATATTTTTTATTGGCCATCCATAAGTATTTATTAACCGCTGCTTTAATTTTGGCTGCATTGGCATTGTATTTTTTGGCGTCTTTATTTTTAGATAACAATATAGCCATTTGTGCCAGCACGTTATTGGCCTGGTAATGCACGACATTGGTGCCTAAGTTAAGCGAACTGTACACATCTAAAGGCTGCATCCATTTTGGATAAGTTTGTGTGTTTCCCCAGTCTAAAAAAGATGATTCACCACGTACCAAACCTGTAGCAGCATCGTACACATTTTGCATATCATCTTCCACTGAATTTTTAATGATGGGATAAATTTGCTGTAGCCAATCCTTATCTCCCGTTACTTTATACACTTCCCACGCAGCCACCGCCCAAATCATCCGGTCGCTTGATACGGGGTAGGAGCCACCCGTGCCGGTATCCTGTATAATCCTTTTTTTCTTCGTTACTTTTTTCATCAAACTGTTCATCGCCACTTTTGGCTGTAGGGTTGCCATTGAAAGGATGATGCTGTAACTGATATCCCTCGTCCATACGCCGGGCCAGTCAATGCCCGTTCTGAAAGTACTGTCTTTTTCCACGGCATTGATCATCTCTTCCAACGCCAGGTTATACACCGCATTTAAAATGCTATGCGACGATCGATACTGCGGAAAGGCAGTTACATCTTTATTGAATTTTCGTGCAAGGGAATTGCTGGGATTAAAGGAAACAACGGTTTCATAAATACCATCCTTATCATCATCTTTCAATTCCAATTGAGGAATGGTATAGAGTTGTGCAAAGTTCCAGCTCATCGGCAGGGTTTCGCCACCTACATACACTGCTTTAAAATCTTTGGCAAACAATGTATCATGGTCATAAGACACATAAAAACCTTTTGTCTTAAAATCATTCAATACCGGGCTGAGATCAACCCGTATTTTTAATTTGCTATCTGGTTTTAAAGGTGTTTCGGCAGTGGTGGTGTCAATAAGTTCTTCTCCAAATTTTATGATGGGTGTTTCATCATTGTCTTTACTGATATTAAAATGATGGTCGCTAAAAGCCTTCATTTCAATGATGCTGCCATTGAGCGTAAACTTGAATTTTACTTTTGTTGTCGGAAATTCTTTGGAAGGGCTTTTATAGTTGGAGGCTATTTCAATAGTAGACAATGCCTTTGCAGTAAATCTTTTATCCTGCACGATGCTATCCGCATAAATAGCAAAACGGTTGTTGTAATAAATAGGTGCAGCATTTTGTTGTGCAAAACTTTCATGAAGAAAGCAACTGAAAACGGCAAATAGAAATTTATATTTCATGGATGGTGTCTTTGTATTTATTGCAGGAAACGTACAGTTTTAGTGCATCTTAAATTTGGATGACTATTGTTTGCCGCAATTGATCCCGTTCGATGTGAAGGAGTCGGTGGCTAAGCCGCAGGTAGCTTGTTCTTTCATGCACTTACAGTTGCGACATCTGAAGTACATTCCAAAAACGGAAATATCTTCAAAATAATTTTGCAAATTATTCCTTCGATTTTTCTCCCATCGCTTTGTTCCAGATCTCAAACTCAGCAGCATTTACAAAACGTGTATTTACTGATGGCGATGGCAAGGTAATTTCAATGTATTGCACTTCGCCAGGGTTTAGATTAAAGGTTACTTCAGGAATTCCTATCCTAACTTTTAAAGCACTAAATGAGTACGCAGGTTCCGATTGTTGTTTCAACAATTCCAGTTGTGTAAGCGTTGGGTTCAATGGACTACCCATCAGTTGCCAGCTTTCCCATGCACTGCCATTTCCTATACCAATGGTGGCTTTCACCATATTTAACAGGGTGTCTTTTGTAACAGGCAACACAATTTTTCCAGTCCAGTTAGTAAATTTGTTTTCTTCCACAAAATTTTGATTCCAAAGTAAAATCTTCATGGTCTGCTGGTCTTTCGTAACCAATAAACCTTTGCCTGATGATAGATCAACTGTTGTTTTTACATCCATGATATTGCCCGTCATTTTCCGAAGTAAGCGAAAGGCATTAAAAGAGGCTTTGGGAATACCATGAATAGAAAGCAATCCGTATGTGCAGGAAAATGGAGTTTGTGGAATACCGCCTTCATCAAATATATCGCTCACTACCCAGTAGGCAAATGTTTTGCAGGCTGTATCTAATGCAATGCAATTGCGAGCGATGAAAGATGCTGCAAAAAGATTGTCCACATAAATATTATCACCCCAGGTAATTTTGTCTTTTGATGCTGCCGTTTGTGTATTCCATTCTGTCCAGTGAATTTCCAAATCGGGTCTTTCAGATTGTTTCACCCACTGCTGCACTTCTTTTACAGTGGCTGAAAAAAAGTCACCCACTCTGTAAGGGCTGCCCACTCTGTCGGGGTACTGCACCTGTTCGTCCTGCGGATATAAATGGGTAGAAACAAAATCAAGCGGTAGCTTATTTTTTGTGGTGTAGGTAATAATTTCCTTTATCCAATTGCCTTTGCTGGATGCCGGCCCACCAATTTTTAACTGGGCATCCACCTGTTTTACTGCCTTGGCACTGGCGGTGTACAATTTCCAGTATTCATCTTGCGTACCACTCCAAAAACCAGAGAGATTTGGTTCGTTCCAAACTTCAAAGTACCATTTACGTATTTCGTCTAAACCATAGCGCTCTGCAAGGTGGCTGGTAAATGCACTCACCAATAACTGCCATTCATCGTAGCTTTTTGGCGGGGTAACATTCATGTTGTAATGAAACATGGTTTGTGTGCCGGATGCCATCACTTTTGGCATCGGATTTAATTCTACAAAAGGACGGATGCCCATTTTTAATAAAGCGTCGTACACTTTATCTACCTGGTGCCATTGAAAAATCAGTTTGCCGGTTTTTTCATCCCGCCGTACCACATCCATTTCATCATCAAAAATGGCGTGAAAACGACAATAGCGATAACCCATCACTTTTTGAGCGTAGGCCAGGTGTTCTAATAAATCTGCCCTTAATAAATTGTTTGCCCTGCCCACTGCAATACAATTGCGCCAGGGCATTTGCAGTTGGTTGTTTTGTTTGGGTGCAACTACTTGCAGCGTTACGGGCTGTGCATTGCTGCTTAAACAAATTGCGAGGGAGATTGCTGTGCTGAATCGTTTTAGGTAATTGGTCATCTGTTGTTGTTGTTGTTGTTTAAAGCTAAATACATAATCGGGCATATAAAATTATCTGCCGTCTTTTTGCAAAAGATGCCAATATAGTTTCAGTAAATTACAATTGGGTGTAAGTATGGAGGAGGAATAAAAATCGGAACACGTTTTTTATGCCGGTTTGCTTTTCATTTTCATTCATACAGTTTTAAGGAGCAGGATATTTTATAGCAAAATCGAGCCTTTAAATTAATACGAGTGTGTACCTGAAGCTATTTGTAAGTTAACTTCTTAAAATACTTTTTGGCATGCAATATCACCAATTATGAAAAAAGGCCGACAGTTTTACCTGCCAGCCTTTTTATTTTTTCGTTTTGCACTTCGAGCCTATTATTTAAAAAACTTGATAGATCGTTTGTTGGTACCCTCGATAATTTCTAAACCATAGTAACCAGTTTTTAATTTGGAAACATTTAACTGCTCTTGCATATTTCCCTTGCTGCTGCTTTGGGTAAGTAATAATTTGTTATTATGAATGTAGTACACGTTCATGGTAAATTGTAAAGCCGCGTTCTCGCTGGCGGCTAAGGTTGCTGCTTTGCTGTTTTCTCTTGGCAATAGTTCACTGGCATTTACTGGTCTCAACACGGTAGTTAAAGCTATGGACTTTAATCCAAGGCTTTAGCTTCTACAAATGTTTTCAAATAATGCAGATGATCAATAAAAAAATCGGCGAAGCCACCATTTGGACCTTCAGTCCTGTTTTCAACCTATGGGTTTCTAACCCATAGTATTTGAGTTACCACACCACCACATATGCCAAGCCTAGGGCTCAATGTCATTTAGGTAGGCATTTTTTGTTCCATCGGAAAAGTTTGTGGGTAGCAAATTCAGATCAATTGAACAAGCGTTTCGTAGGAACGCAATATTTCATCAAACTCAATCCACATAACGTTCCTAACGGAAAGAAAATTCAAAATGATAGACACTCGGGCTACCCATATATTGCCCCTAAGCAGCAGGTCTTCAGTCCTAACTAAATGACATTGGCCTACCCCTGTCGACCAAAAGCTTTTTTAAACACAACGGGTTAAAGCCCGTTGTTACAAAACGGAAACGAACCTACGGCTCTACGGTTTTCTTTTGATGAAGTTGATTTTAATTGTGGATTGTCATTAAATATTATTAAGCTACTTGCTTCGCCAGACAGTGGATTGATTTTAGCTCATTGAGCTATTTTTCGGCCTTTTTAATTGCAGCCTTGATTTTTTGTTTTTTTTTGCTTTTGTATTAAGGCAAAAAGAATATAGGGTAAAGCATTTGCAAAAAAGCTCTTTCAGTAAAAACCCACGCTGTTTCTAAATCAATATTTTACCCCTTGTGAAGTATACATAACTGGCTGTATGCCGGCAATTCACTCGACGTTAATTGGATATCTTCAATTGTTTGCTAACAGTGCTTCGCTGCATGAGCCACAAAATGCAGTACCGCTCAAAAAAGACAAGCTCAGACAATTCTTTACAATCTTGTTTCATACCTATCCGTGTTTTTAGTTTAAAAACGAAGGGTTCGTTATACAGGATAACGGAGTTGCTTCAAGGGAAACCGTCATTGGAGCTATGATCAATCCCTCTTATGACCACGCTACTGGTAATATAAAACAGCCAACCGGAAAAACGTTTATCAAACCATGTGCGATGCGGTTAGTATACAATGATCAGAAATTGATTCAGAATGCAAGGATTTACTGGGATCGAATGTTATTAAACGAACAATTGGGGCTTTAATGAATATTTAAATTAACTGCAAACAATCGGTTGCCACACTCATTCAATGTCTTACAATATTTCAATGAAAAAAAGGAAACGTTTGTTGTTGATTTTTTATAAGAAAAGTTAACAAATAATTGGTATTTACGTAAAAAAGTTGTCTCTTTACAATATTATTGATTAGGTATTCAATATTAATGAATTTTAAAAACGGTTGTATGATTAAAAAACTAGCTTGCATCAAGTGCATAACCATGGCATTATTTTTTGTTCTTGTCTCCTTTCATGGACAAAGTCAGGTAACTATTTCCGGTGTAGTTACCGATGAAAAAAATCAACCCTTACAAGGCGCTACGGTGAATGAAAAAGGGACCGGTAATGGTACTTCCACCAACGAATCCGGTAATTTTCAATTAAGTGTAAAAGATGCCAAAACGGTGTTGGTTATAACTGCTGTAGGACACAGTCCAAAATCAATTACGGTAGGTCTGCAAACGATGATCAATGTTTCGCTTGTAACAATTAATACAGATTTGGAGGATGTAGTGGTGGTAGGGTATGGTACCCAAAAGAAAGCCACCAATACGGGTGCCCAGGCGTCGATGGGTGGTAAACTTTTAGTACAAACACCTGCCGCTAATATCAGTAATTCGCTGGTTGGCCGCTTACCCGGCTTATTTGCATCGCAGGCAAGCGGAGAGCCTGGCAACGATCGCTCTACATTACGCATACGAGGTGTAGGCACTTTTAATGGTAGCCAGGAACCACTCGTTTTGGTGGACGGTATTCAGGTAGACAACTTTAATAATATTGATGCCAATGAAATTGAGAATATCACTATCCTGAAAGATGCATCAAGCACTGCGGTATATGGTATCAGAGGTGCCAATGGTGTATTGATCATTACAACCAAAAGAGGAAAAACCGGTCCCGCAAAAATATCCTACACTTTTAACAATGCAATCAATTCCTTTACGGCACTAAAATCGCAAATGAACAGTGCAGATTATGCAACCTCTTTTAACAAGGCGTTGCAAGGCGATGCATTTATCAGCGGTGCTACCTTTACACCACGATATACGCAGGCGCAAATTGATTTATATCGCTCAGGTGCAGATCCCATTTTTTTTCCAAATATCAACTGGTACGATGTGATGCTGAAAAAAACATCTGGCCAGCAGCAGCATAATTTAGGAATCAATGGCGGTACAGATAAAGTACGATATGCGGTTTCGGCAGGTTTATTCAATCAGGAAGGTTTATTCAATAATACCAACCTTGCTCCGGAATACGATGCGCAGGCCCGGTACAAACGGTTTAACTTTCGCTCTAATCTTAACTTTCAAATTACCAGCCGTTTTAAAGCAGCATTGGATGTTTCTTCTCAAACGGAAATCCGATCTGGATTACTCCCCAATGCCAATGGCAATTTCAGCAGCATCATCGACAACATAGCCCGTGCCAATCCAACGATAGCGCCGGGCGTAGTTGACGGCAGGCTTATTCAACTAACTACTGCCGGTGGTAATCCAATTCAAAGTTTGTATCAGGACGGCTATCAACGGGATTACCGTAACTTTCTGAACGGTAACGTAAGATTAGATCACCAGCTTGATTTTATTACTAAAGGGCTTACTACCCACGTTAACATTGCCTACCAGAATTTTAATAGCCAACGTTTTGTAAATCGTAAAAATATTGCAACGGTGGTGATCTACATTCCACAGCGGTTGCCAGATGGTACGGTAGTATTTCTGCCGCAAAACGACGAAGCACCTTTTCAATTTTCAGAAGACATCGGTAAAAACCGGAGAACTACTGCTGAAGTTGGCCTTAATTATCAAAGACGATTTGGTAGTCACAACGTAACAGGCTTATTGTTGTATAACCAGCAAAAAACAATCAATCCCAGTTTCACTTTCTTAGTACCAAGTGGTTATCAAAGTTATGTTGGTCGTGCCACATACGATTTCAAAGGGAAATACCTGGCAGAAGTTAACATCGCCTACAATGGCACAGAAAATTTTGCTCCAGGTAATCGCTTTGGTTTATTTCCAGCGTATTCTCTCGGGTGGGTAGCTTCAGAGGAATCCTTTTTTCCAAAAAATGACGTCATTAGTTTCCTCAAATTCAGAGGTTCCTATGGAGAAGTTGGTAACGACCAGATCGGCGGTAATTTTCTATCTTCCGATAATCGCTTCTTATACAGGCCAACGGCCTGGACCTTTGCTGGTGGTTCCCGTTTTGGTGAAGTACCGGGCAGTTTCAATTTGTTGGGTGGTGTAAGAGAGGGCAGGGTTAATAACCCGGCACTTACCTGGGAGCGTGCCGTTAAATCCAATCTCGGAGTAGAAATGTCTTTCTGGAAAAAGAACATTACCGTAAATGTTGATTTATTTGAAGAAACCCGTGCTAATATCCTCGCCAACAGGCAGACGGTTTCTTCTATTATAGGTGTGGCCATACCACCGGAAAATCTTGGTAAGATGCGCAACAGAGGTTACGAAATTGATTTCACCCTTAACAATAACATCGGCAAGTTCAACTACCAGATTAAAGCCAATTATTCCTTTGCCCGCAACAAGATATTGTTCCAGGATGAGGTAACACCTTTGTTTGCATACCAGGCCCGTACCGGTCAACGCTTTGGCCAATACTTCGGCCTGCTCAATGAAGGGCTGTTTAATACCCTGGAGGAAGTGAATGACCCTAAACGCCCGATATATGAGTGGCAAAATAACCGCATTCAACCAGGCGACCTTCGGTACACAGACGTAAATGGCGATGGATTAATTAACCAGTTTGACCAGGTTCCTATCGGATTTTCAAATGTGCCGGAAAAAACTTATGGTATTTCTCTGGTAGGCGAATATAAAGGGTTTACGTTATCGGTGTTATTCCAGGGAGTTGCTAATGTTTCACTGCCTTATACCCGTCGTAATGTACAGGCTTTCTTCGACGGTAACCCCGCCGGGGCTCCTGATTATCTGATTGAAAGCTGGACGCCAGAACGCTACAATGCCGGTCTGCCGATAAAATTCCCCCGCTTTAGTCTGGGCACAAATGGGGGAGCGGTTAATAACTACCAGTCAAACGATTTCTTTACTGTTGATGCCAGCTATATCCGGTTAAAGAATGTTGAATTAGGATATACTATCAATGGTAAAGTATTGGATAAAATAGGTCTTTCCTCCGCCAGGGTATTTGTGAATGCAAATAACCTGTTGACCTGGAGTAAGATGTACCCTGGTATTGATCCTGAAAACCCGCCCACTGCTAACAACGAAGAGCCCTACCCTTTAGTAAGGGTAGTGAACATGGGCATAAATATTAATTTCTAAAAACTGCACTATATGAAGCACATTAAAACGATTTTCGCAATATTCATTTTACTATTTGTTTTGTTCTCTTGTAAAAAGCCCGGTGATTTTCTTGAAAAAGCTCCCGGTGTAGACGTAACAGAAGATCTGGTATTTTCCAATAGAGTAAATGCAGAGGCCTATGTGTCTACTCTGTATGAGTTTGGCATGGTCTCTATTTTTTCTGAACGGGACGCCGCTATTCTCAGCAATCCTGCCAACAATGTTTCGGTTACCATTCAGGGAACTTTATCGGGTGCTACCGATGAGTGTGAAAATGAGCAAAACTTCTCCTATGTTAACCAATGGAATTCGGGTAGTATTACCAACGTAGACATCATTCGCCAGGAAGATAACAAATATTTTGGCAGATGGAAAACCATCCGGATTGCCAACATATTATTGGAACGAATAGACGAAGTACCCGATGCAGACGCAGCGTTCAAAGCACAGGTAAAGGGAGAAGCTTTCTTTATCAGGGCATTGACTAATTTTGAAACATTCAAACGTTATGGTGGTATTCCCCTGGTAATGCAGCGGTTTAAAACCAGTGCAGAGGCCGTGGCACCCCGTGCTACGCTTGAAGAAACCATTAACGCTATCGTTAAAGATTGTAATGATGCAGTAGCCAATCTGCCATCTTTCTATCCTGCAACCCAGCGGGGAAGGGCCACTAAAATGGCGGCACTGGCCCTGAAATCCAGAACGCTTTTGTATGCAGCCAGCCCGATGTTTAATACCGCTACTCCATATTTATCTATGCCAGATCCTGCCAATAATAAGCTGATCTGCTATGGTAATTTTGACGTTAACCGCTGGAAACTGGCTGCCGATGCTGCAAAAGCAGTTTTGGACGAAGCATCCACTGCCGGAGTAGAACTTATTGATGTACCCGCCAACAGAGATCCCACACCCGCTAACAGATCGCAGGGTAACTACTGGGTGGCCTGGGATGTAAGAGACAATGCAGAAATTATTATTGCAGATAAAACCTGGCCTGCCCTCGGCCGGTTTAACTGGCCGTGGTATAACCTGATTCCTACTGCAATGGGATCATTTTGGGTGGCCAATTCGGTTACGCACAACCACGTAAGGAAATACGAAAATAAACTAACCGGTTTGCCGCAGACATGGGATATGGCAGGCGGTAACGATCTTGTTACAAAATACAATGAGCTCGACCCCCGTTTTAAACAATCTGTTGGCTACAATGGCGGCAGATGGAATGCGAATCACCCCATTATTGAAACCTTCCCGGGTGGTCGTCACGAGCGCTTTTGTTTTGGTGGTGCCTGGATGTTGAAACATATTCCCGAAGCAGTTGAAAACACGAATGTTGTGCCCGCCATTGCGCTTTACCGCCTCAATGAATTTTTCTTAAACTATGCGGAAGCCGTCAATGAGTTTCAAGGTCCGTCCACTGAGGCCTATACCGCAGTAAACAGGATCAGAACCCGCTCTGGTATGCCGGATCTTCCGGGTGGTTTATCTCAAAGCGACTTTAGAACAAGGGTGAGAAATGAACGCAACATTGAACTGGCATTTGAAGACCATCGTTTTTGGGACATCAGGCGCTGGTTAATTGCAGAAGAAGATGGGGTGATGAAAGGACCGATTTATGGGATTAAAGTGGGTAGAATAAATGCCACTACTTTCAGTTATCTGCCCTATGTAATTGAAACCAGGGTGTTTACTAAGCGCATGTACCTGCATCCTTACGTGCTGGCAGATGTGTTAAAAGGTAACCTGATACAAAACCCGGGTTGGGAATAAACAACCCCTGCTTTCATCCCATACTATCATCAAAATCTGTAATAAAATGCCTTTTTCATTTTTTTACCAAAAAAAGCTACCATTCATGCGATATAATTATAAAAAATTACTGCTGGCCCTGCTAATTACAGGCGGAGCAGGAAATGCAACAATTGCCCAGCAACAACAAACACCTGCATTGCTTTTTAGCGGCGATACTGCTGTAGTAAACATTGGATATGCAAAACAGTCCAAACGCTATACCACCAGTTCGATTTCTACAGTAAAGGGAATTGATCTTCAAAAAACATTCAACACCAATGTAGCGAACACACTGTATGGCCGGTTAGCCGGGCTTACCGTAGCACAGGGCAACAATGAGTCTGGTATCAACAGTCCTTCGTTGGCCGGCCGGGGTATCAGCACTTTTGGCCCGGGTAACAATCTGCTGGTGATTGTGGATGGTTTTTTAGGCGACTTTACCCAATTGGTTCCCGAAGAAATTGAAGAAGTTTCCTTACTAAAAGATGCTTCCGCCACTGCAATTTATGGCAGTCGTGGTGCTAATGGCGTATTGCTGGTAACCACAAAAAGAGGAAGGGAAGCGCCATTGTCAGTAAACTTTAGTACCCAACAGGGTTTTGCACAATCAACTGGTTTGCCAAAGTTTTTGGATGCTTTTAATTACGCCAGCCTCTACAACGAAGCTCTGGCGAACGAAGGCAAGCCAGCCTTGTACACCGCCACCGACTTGCAGCAATACCAGGATGGCAGTAACCCTTTTTTCAGGCCCAATGTAAACTGGTACGACGAAGTGTTAAGAAGCACTGCTCCGGTATCTAATTACAACCTCAGTTTAAGAGGAGGTAATCAAACGGCTAAATACTTTGTATTGCTGAATAATATATCCAGTCAGGGACTCTATAAAAAGTTTGGTGATCTGGACGACGAAAGCAGCAACCCTACTTTCAACCGCTTTAATTTCCGGGCCAATGTGGAGGTTGTATTAACAAAACGAATGCGTGCTACCCTATTGCTGGGTGGAACAGTGGAAGATAAAACCAGTCCCGCTTCTTTAAATTCTGGTGACTTATTTAACCAGTTATCTTTATTACCACCCAATGCTTTCCCAGTGCGTAATCCAAATGGTACATTCGGAGGCACGCAAAACTTTACGAACCCGTATGCCAACCTGTTGAAAACCGGTTTTCAGGAATCCAATGGAAGAACATTGTTATCCTCCCTACGATTAGATTACGACTTGAGTATGATCACGCAGGGGCTCTCGGCAGCAGTTGCAGTAAGTGTCAACAATTATTTTATCTCAGGTTCTAATCGTGTTAAAACGGTGGAACGATATGCCATATCGAAAAATATCACTGGTGATACTGTGTATGCCAGATTTGGGCAAAACACTTCGATCATTGGAACAGAACCTAATCTTGGTCAATACCGGAATGTTGCTACGCAGGCTTACCTCAACTATCACCGCAATTTTGGCAAGCATGATATTTCCGCCATGGCCTTGTTCAATGCAGATAATTCGAATATTGATAAAGGTGCTATTTTTGCTGGCACCGATGCTGCCAATCTTAGCCTTCCTTATAAAAATAATTCCGTAGGCGCCCGGTTTACTTATGTAAACAACGATAAGTACATCGCTGAATTTTCGGGATCCTATATGGGGTCTGAAAATTTCTTACCTGGAAAACGGTACGGTTTTTTTCCAGCAGCGTCGCTGGGCTGGATAGCTTCCAATGAAAGCTTTTTAAAGGATAATAAAAAGGTTACGTTCCTGAAGGTTCGTGGGTCATATGGACTAACCGGTAATGATGAAATTGGCGGTTCAAGGTTTATGTTTGACCAACGTTATCCATTTGGGGCATCTTATTTTTTTGGAACCAACAATGCCGGAGCCAGCGGTATATCGGAGGGTAGGCTGGCCAATCCGGACGTAACATGGGAAAAAGACACCAAGGCTAACTTTGGTATTGAAGCTACTTTCTTAACTCAATTCGATGTGTCTGTTGATGTGTTTGCACAAAAACGAACAGATATCATCGCAACTGCCAATGCAACTATACCACTTTATCTTGGCTATACTGCCCTGCCCACACTCAACCAGGGCGAGGTGAAAAACAAAGGTTTTGAAGCGGTGATACGCTACCGGAGTAAAGAAAAAAGCACGATTCAGTTTTTTGCTGAAGCCAATGTTTTTTACGCACGCAACGAAATCATTTTCAATGCCCAAACCATTCAATTGAACAAGGGTCTTATAAATGCAGGCAACCGGCTTGGGCAACCTTATGGACTGCGTGCTCTTGGCCTGTTTCAAACCGATGCGGAAGCGGCAGCAAGCCCAAGACCTATTGGCATAGACGTGCGTGCAGGGGATGTAAAGTATGAAGATGTAGGCGGTCCGTTAGGCTTACCAGATGGCATCATTGATGGCAACGATAGCCAGCCAATAGGAAATACGGGTTTGCCTGAACTAACGCTTGGTTTGCATACCGGGTTACAGTTTAAGCGCTTTGATTTGGACCTGATGTTTCAGGGAGTAAGCGGCAGAACAGTTTCCTTAAGCGGCAACCAATTCCGTCCATTCCAAAATTTCGGTCAGGCAGGTGAAATTGCTCTCGAACGGTTTACGCCTCAAACCGCTGCTACCGCTACTTTTCCGAGGTTGACCACGGAAAACAACTTAAACAACTACCGCTTTTCTTCTTTTTATCAAAGAAACGGCAGTTTCATCAAACTGCGTAGCGCTGAAATCGGTTACTCACTTTCGGAGCAAATGATCAAAAAAATAAAAATGCAACATCTTCGCCTGTTTCTTACCGGTACAAATTTGTTTTCCATTGATCATATCAAATACGGCGATCCTGAAGCGTTAGGCACAGGCTACCCGAATCTAAGAACAATTACACTTGGTGCAAGAATTCAATTTTAATGAACAAAAAATATTTTATAATGAAACGTAAGCTATATCTACTACCAACGCTGATGCTCCTGCTGGCTATTGCGGGTTGCCAAAAACTCGACCGGGAGATTATAACTGATTTAAACCGGGAGCAACTTGAAACTGTTCAGATCAACGTTCGGTCACTATTAAGTGCAGTATATGCAGAACTCCGTAACGGTTTTGAAGACGTGGACGGCGCCATGATGGCGTCTGCCACTGATGAAGCAGAACATACGGACGAACTTAGCGGAGTGCAGAATTTCAATAACGGAAGTTGGAATGCTATCAATAATCCAAATAACGTTTGGGGCGAATATTTCAGGGGTATCCGTAAAGCAAATTTCTTTCTGCTGTCTGCCGACAATATCAATTTTGATCGGTGGAAACTGGATCCCTCTCCTTCCCAGCAATTGGTATATACCAACTTTTTAGCCGAAGTAACCCGGTGGAAATACGAAGCCAGGTATTTGAGGGCTTTTCTGTATTTTGAATTGGTGAAAAGGTATGGTGGCGTACCACTGATGACCACACCATTGTCCACAGATGTAATACCAACAATGAAGCGCAATTCACTTGAAGAGTGTATCCGGTTTATATCGGACGAATGTGATTCGTCGGCTGCCAACTTACCGGCAAGTTATACCGATATCGGCACCAATGCAGTAGACCTGGGCAGGGCCACCAAAGGGGCAGCTCTTGCGCTGAAGTCAAGGTTGCTATTGTATGCTGCCAGCGATTTATTCAATACCCCCTCCTGGGCAGCGGGGTATTCCGATCTTTCATTGATATCGCTACCCGCTGGCGACCGTATTGCACGTTGGAGAGCTGCTGCAGACGCTGCCAAAGCTCTAATCGATCTTTCAGGAACCGGTTATGCAGTATTCAACAATTACGGTAATCTTTTCCGGGGCTTCAATATTCCGGAAATAATATTTGCCCGCAGAAACGGCGCTTCTAGTAGTTTCGAAATTGCCAACTTCCCCATTGGTTTCGATAAAAGTTCGGGTAGTAGTACAGGTCCCACACAAGACCTGGTAGATGCTTACGAAATAAAAGTAAATGCTACCACTGCCATTAAATTTGATTGGAACAATCCTACACATACGGCCAATCCCTATGCTACAACCGGACCCACAGCCCGCGACCCGAGACTGGCTGCCAGTATAGTTACCAATAACGCTTTGTTTTCAACCGTGGCTGCTATCAGGCGGTCTGTGGAAGTGTTTCCCGGTGGGCGGGATGGAAAGCCAATTGCCAATGCTACCAATACCGGTTATTACTTACGTAAATACGTAAATGAAACACAAAATCTGGTGATCAATCAAACTGCGGTGCATAGCTGGATATTCTTCCGCTTGCCGGAAATTTTCCTGAATTATGCTGAGGCGTTGAATGAATACGATCCGGGTAATCCCAATATTAAAGTTTTTGTAGATCGTGTTCGTACCCGTTCGGGTGTAGCTATGCCACCAATGCCCGCTGGCTTATCGCAAGTAGAAGTAAGAGACCGCATCCGAAATGAAAAAAGAGTGGAATTTGCTTTTGAAGACCACCGTGCTTGGGACGCACGTCGCTGGATGATTGGCCCAACTTCACTGGGTGGACCAGTTCGTGGTGTAGAAGTTACTCCCGCAGGTGCTGGCTTTACCTATGCGCCTGTAGTAATTGAAACAAGGGTTTTTGAACCCAGAATGTATTTGTATCCAATACCCCAGGGCGAATTGAATATATCGCCAGGACTTGTTCAAAACCCACTTTGGTAGTATGATTTTGGTTTATTGCACTAGTAATAATTCAATGGTAAATAGGTAGTTTGAAATAACGCAGGTTCAAAAAATGGTCACTTTTTTATATGCTATAAGTCACTGGCGGGGAAAATGCTTTTTTCCCGCCAATGATACCATCCGGAAAAAATTGTTGTTTAGGTTGCCTGATAATAAAGAGTTGCGGGGTATGATTGGTAGTAGCCTTTTTGGTCATTTTGGTAAAAACATTTGCCAGATATCCAAAATAAGAAATTGATTCTAAATGTGAGGTTGGTTAAGATTAATGTCCTGTTTATCATAACATCAGGTCTTTTGTCGTCTTTATTGAGCTCAAATTCAATTAAATTAAATTACTTCATTTCCAAATAATTTTAATTTTACCTGATTCAGGCAATCTATTCCTTCCTGATCGGTTTTTTGTGTGCAGTTGCTTTTTGTAGGATACACAACGTTGTGTTTTCGCAAAAAGCAATTTCTCGTTCAATAGAATCTGGCAATTCCCGCAGGTAGAAAAAACCGAATTGCAGAAAACTTGTTGCTAACCAAAGACTATGTTTTTTTAACTAAAAATATTCGTGCTATCCTGCTGAAAATGGCCGGCAGAAATGGTATTGAACTTCCTGCAAAAGTATTTTAATTACCTTGGGTATGAAGTGGCTGTTGGCAGGCATAGGTTCGTTAAGCTGCTCAATTTCAATTGATGCGATAGTTTCTTCAAAGATTTTTCGCCAGGTGAGTATGAAGATGCCGAATGGCATTTAAACACAATAGTGTTACGGGCCATTTTGACCAAGCTGATTGCTGTAGTAAAAAAATCGGTTCGTACAGATGCGGTGCTATTTTTTCCGTTTTTTTGTTGCATGATTGATTTTTTTGTTTCTTTCTGTATCAACCAGTGCAGCCCGTTTATTACGGGCGCAAAGAGAAAATAGGGTAAAAAAAGTTGCAGAAAAGCTTTTTCAATAGTAAATAGTTACGTGTTTATAAATCACTATTTTACCCCTGTGAAGTATAAACACTGGAGTAAATCATTGCCAAAGCTGATGAAATATAAATTGATCAATTTAAAAGTACACGGATTTCAAACAGCAAAAGTTATTTTAATAAAAATGATTTTATGAACCAACTAAATAAACTTGCCAGATTTAAGGGTAGCAAAAATATTTTTGCTTTTTCGATTGTTTTTTTGTTCCTGCTTTTTGAAGATTCGCAAGTGCAGGCTCAAGAAGAGTCTACCTTAAAAGAGCGGGTTCAAACAACTATTAAAATTGATCTGCCTCTCATCGGTTCCATTAAACCCCGTAGCGTTACAGAGATTACTTCATCCAACTGGATGATTGGCTGTGAAACTCTCGACCGTGATTTTGCAGACTACGATGCTTACAAAACCTACCTTCCGCTCCTCGGTATTAAATTACTCCGGATGCAGGCGGGTTGGGCTAAAACGGAACAAGCAAAAGGTGTTTACGACTGGGCCTGGTTAGACCATATCGTTGATGACGCCACCAGTCGTGGCCTACAACCATGGCTGCAAACATCCTATGGCAATACGCTTTACAAAAACGGTGGAGGCGCCAACCTCGGTGCCGGCATGCCCACATCCAAAGAGGCATTGGCGGCCTACTATAAATGGGTTGAAACCATGGTGAAGCGATATAAAAATAAAGTGACCAATTGGGAAGTTTGGAATGAGCCCAACTTTGGCGACAACACCGTTAACACTCCAGCTATGACGGCTGAATTGAATATCCGAACGGCTGAAATTATCAGGCGGATACAACCTGCTGCAAAAGTGTCTGGATTAGCACTGGGGCATTACAATGCTGAATTTGTAAATGGATTTTTTAAATACATTGGTGATCGAAAAAAGATGAATCTGTTTGATAATATGACCTATCATGATTATGCGTATAACCCCGATGCAAATTATCACGAAGTTTATTTGATTAGGACTGCACTGGATAAATTTGCCCCTAATGTAAAGTTGCGCCAGGGCGAGAATGGAGCTCCATCAGCTGGTGGACCGGGTAGGGGAGCGATCGGTGACTATAACTGGACCGAACTGAGCCAGGCGAAATGGAACGTACGTAGAATGTTGGGTAACCTTGGTCATGATATCGAGTGCAGTATCTTTTCAATAATCGATATGGCCTACAATGCAGGTCCCATAAAGCGGCTCAATATTAAAGGCATTTTGAAATCGGATTCTACCCGGCAGGTAATCCGGCCCAAGCTAGCCTATTACGCCATGCAACATGTTGCCTCCATATTTGACAATACTCTGCAACGGCTGAAGGGGCTTGAGCATACGCACAACATCGCATCAGCCACACACGGCCAGTTTAAATACACAAAAAGTACGGATAGAAGTCTTGCTGTTTATGGCTTTCAAAACACCAGCAGCCGCAAACAACTCTATGTCATCTGGATGGATGAAGCCATTCCGGCAGAATCAAATGTTGTAAAATTGCTGGACTTCACCTTTTCGAATGGCAATTTTGAAAACCCCGTATTGGTGGATATCATTTCGGGCGGAGTGTACGAAATACCTGCCGGCCAGTGGAGTAAGAATGGAACAACTTATACTTTCAAAAATATACCGGTATATGATGCCCCGGTTTTAATTGTTGATAAAAGTCTGCTTCATGCCGGACCAGTGCAATAAGTAAAAAAGAGTTTTAAAGATTTAACCCGCCAGACAAGCTTTCATGTTTACCTGAAGCTCACTGCATGCTGCATTTTGTTGTCATCCTTGTCCATCGCTTTCTCTTGATGGGCCATAGTTTCTATCCAGGGCTGCTCGTAGCTGAATTCTTTGCTATCCATTTGGCAATGGAGCAATATATGATTAATAACGCAAGCTTATGGCCTTTTGCTAATATCCGGGTATTGGTATCGATCCTCATCTTTTTATGGAATGTCATCTTCAAAAATTTAGTACGATTCTACTTTTTTGCAGCGTATGGGGTGCCTGGTTTTAGTTCTTCCTGATACGGCATTAAACTGATGACATGCGCTGCATCAATTTTATAATGTCGGAAGCACAAAAAAAGATTGCAAAGACAAAATTTTCTTTTACCTTTAACATTGTAAAATAAAGATTCAATAATATTGAGTTAATCAATATAGGATAGGAAATATTCGGGAAATCTATTCTCAAAAAATGATTGCTACAAGTATTCAAAATGCTAACTTTAAAAAGCCGGTAAGTATCAATCTCATTACAGGCAGAATATATGAAATGCTCCAGTCAAAATTGAAAAAATCGAAAGAAGTATTAACCTTTAGCGGGAAGCCTCTACCAGCTTTTCCCGTATTATTCTTTGTTCAAAGTAATTGATGAAAATATCTATTCACGATAACCGACCCGATATAAATGAATAAACTTCAACAACTCGATTATATCACCATCATCATTTACATGGTAATGATGGCGGGCATTGGTATTTTTTTAGGAAAGTATATTAAAAACATCGGCGACTATTTTAAAGGCGGTAGTGGCGTATCATGGATTGCAGGTGGTATCAGCAATTTCATGACTAAGTTTAGCACCTTTGTTTTTGTTGCCTATGCTGGTATTGCCTATTCAGATGGATTGGTTGCCATCACTTTAATGTGGTCAACTATTTTGCCTTCGTTATTGGCTGTTTTTATTTATGCAAAACTTTGGAAACGGGCTGGTATCATCAGCCCGGTGGAGTTTTTAGAAACAAGGTTCAATGCGCCGATCCGACAAATATTTTCGTGGAGCGGTGTACTGTTAAAGTTGTTAGATGATATGATCAAACTATATTCCATCGGTATTTTTGTGATGGCTGCTTCCGGAATACCTTTTAAAACGGCAGTTTTGTTTTGCGGTCTGGTAGTTGCGTTGTATACAGTAGTGGGTGGTTTTTTGGCAGTAATTGTTACAGATGTTGTACAGTTTGTGATTCTGGTTTTGGCCACTTTTATTTTAGTGCCACTGGCTTACACTGCAGCAGGTGGGTTTGACAATATGCAAAAAGTAATTCCTGCTAACATGAGTTTTTTCAATGGATACAGAGGTGAGCTTTCTTTTATCGCCGTTTATTATATCACGATCGTTATAAAATATTTGGGAAACTGGACTTTTATTCAACGGTTCTACAGTGCTAAATCAGAGTCGGATGGTAAGAAGATTGGTTGGTTAACGGCGGCACTTTTTTTTATTTTCCCTGTCATCTTTTTATTTCCTTCGGTTGCTGCCCGTGTAATCATACCGGATTTACCAAACCCCGAAATGGCTTATGTAGCCTTGTGTTTAAAATTGTTACCTGCGGGCATTATGGGGTTGATGATTGCGGCCATGTTTGCAGCTACAATGAGTGTACTAAGTGCTGAGTTTAATGTAACGGCAAGTGTATTAACAAGAGATATTTATCAACGCTTATTTAGAAAAAATGCCAGCCCAAAAGAAACCTTGTGGGTTGCAAGGTTAATGACGTTGGGCGTAGGCCTCATTGTTTCTGTGGGTGCCTTGTATGTAAATAAACTGGGTGGTGCCTTTCAGGTAAATCAATATATGTCGGGGATATTTGCTATCCCAATGATTATTCCGGTTATAATGGGCGTACTTTTTTGGCGGCCTCAACCATGGGGTGCTATTGCTGCCATGGTTGTTGGTATTGCGGTGGGTGCTGTACTGAATGTAACACCCGGTGTAAATTGGCAAACAGCTACATTTATTGAAGTGCTGGTTTGTGTGACTGTTTTTTTAGCTTCTGGATTATTCTTATCAAAAGATGCAGTTTATAACAATAAAGTAAAAGCGTTTTTTTTAAAACTGGCAACACCTGCACCTAAAGAAGCTGCTGCCGATACTGCTTTGGTGAGCGGCTTAATGTTATTGTATGCATTTGCTTTCGTCATTACCGGTACATTATTTATTGCAATGAGTTTACCTTCTATAGCAACAGATAGCGGAAAGCTGGCAATGGGTTCGGGCATTGCATGCTTGTTAGGAGCCTTGGTGTTTTATTTAAAAAGAAAGGGTAAAACTAAATTAACTGAAGTGAAATGAAATTGATTTTTTCTTTGATACCATTTTTATTATTTGTTCAGTTAACGGGTGCACAGCCGGTTGTTGGCAAAAAGCATTTCCACCTATACCTACTGGCTGGGCAATCAAATATGGCTGGCAGGGGGGCAGTGGAAGCCGCAGATACCCTTACCAATAGCAGGATTTGGGTATTAAATAAAAATGGACAATGGCTTTTGGCAAAAGAATCGTTGCATTTTGATAAACCTGATATGGTTGGTGTTGGGCCTGGTTTTTCGTTTGCAAAAGAAATGGTATCCATGGATAAAAATATTGTAATTGGCCTTATTCCTTGTGCCGTTGGCGGCTCATCCATTGATTATTGGCGACCTGGTCAATATTTTGAACCGACCAAAAGTTATCCGTATGATGATGCGATTGGTAGAACAACACTAGCTATGAAAAAAGGAACACTCAAAGGCATTTTGTGGCAACAGGGAGAATCAGATTGTGACGCTGTTCGTTCATTGGTTTATAGCAGCAAGCTGATTGCTTTGGTCAAAAATTTTAGAAAAGATTTAAAAATAAAGTCATTGCCTTTTTTGGCGGGAACGATTGCTCCTTTTTATGAAGCAAGGCACGCTTTTGCAAAACAAATAAACGAGGCTATCGAAGGTTTGCCAACAGCTTTAAAGAATACTGCGGTTGTAAGTTCGGCTGGCTTAGTGGATAAGGGTGATGCTACCCATTTTAACAGTGCATCAGCAAGGGAATTAGGAGTGAGGTATGCATCAGTTTTTAAATCAACGTTTAAAAAAAATTAAATGAAAAATTTTAATGATACAGACTTTCTTTTATTAAACGATTATGGTAAAAAATTATACCATGAGGTAGCTGCTTTATTACCGATAATAGACCCTCACAATCATATTAGTCCTGCTTCACTCAACAGCGATGAAAAATTTGAAAATCTTTACCAGCTTTGGGTAAAAAACGATCCCTACAAACACAGGGCAATGCGACTATATGGTATACCGGAGAATCTTATAACTGGTAACGAACCTGACTTTTTAAAATTCATGGCATGGGCAGGTTGTGTGGCAAATACCGTTGGTACACCGCTTTTTCATTGGAGTTGTATGGAGCTTAAATTTTTATTTGGTATTGAGGAAGTATTAACAACCGTGAATGCCCAAAAAATTTGGGAGCACTACAATGAGATATTGCAAACCGAAAAATACAGTGCAATGAGTATCGTGGCATCATTTGGTGTAGAGATGCTTTGTACATCGGATGACCTGCTTGACACACTGGAACATCATCTCGCAATGGCCAAAAGGCCGGCTAAATTTATATGTTTGCCATCCCTGCGATCTGACAGTATTATCTCATTTAACCAGGATTCTTTTTCCGCATGGCTAAATAAATTACAGTCTTTAACAACGATGCAGGTGCAAAGTCTGGATGATTATAAAACAGCCATCATTCAGCGCCTTGATTTCTTTAATCAATCGGGATGTTTGCTTAGCGACCATTCGCTCGATTGTGGCTTCCGTTATTTTTCATTGGATATTGCAGCCGCAAATGTATTGTTTGGAAAAGTATTGGATAAAACCGTATTGACCGATTTGGAACTTACGGGTTTGCAATCTCACCTGCTTCATTTTCTTGGAAAGGAATATGCAAAACGCAAATGGAAAATGCAACTGCATATCGGTGCATATCGGTACACGAGTTCAGTATTAAGAAATAAGCTTGGTCCGGCCGGTGGTTATGCAGGTATTGGTAACACACTTGATGTGCCTTCTCTTTGTTCGCTGCTTGATGACCTGGACAAAGAGAGTGCATTGCCCAAAACTATTTTATACACGCTAAATCCCGCCGATAATGCTGTGTTGGCAACACTTACCGGATCATTTGCGGAAGATGGTGTGCGGGGTAAAATTCAGTTTGGTGCCGCATGGTGGTACAATGATCATTATGAAGGCATTGTTCAGCAACTGCTTGCATTAAGCAGTTACGGATTGCTAAGTAGTTCCATTGGTATGACTACAGACTCAAGAAGCATCGTTTCTTTTTTACGACATGACTACTATCGCCGCATATTGTGTAACCTCATAGGCGAATGGGTAAGTAATGGGAAATTACCAGCCGACTGGAATTTGCTTGCCGGGATAGTCGAAAATATATCTTATAACAATATTAAAAATTGGATAAAAAAATGAGTGATAATCGTCAACAAAAAATCGTGGTAATTACAGGTGCCGGCGGAACACTTTGCTCCGAGATGGCAAGAGCGCTGGCAAAGCAGGGAATGAAGGTTGCCCTGGTTGGCAGGGATATGGACAAACTTATAATTGTGAAAAAGCAAATTGAAGTTTCGGGAGGTATTGCTATTGCGGTGAGCGCTGATGTATCTGATTTGCAGGCAGTAGAAAACGCCCGCAACGTCATCGTAAACGAATTGGGTATTTGTAATATTCTCATCAATGGAGCCGGCGGTAATCAAACCGCTGCGGTAGCAACCATCAATGAATTTGATTCAAAGGAATTGGAAGAACCAGAGAGCGGATTTCGTGGATTTTTCAACCTTGATATGCCGCTTTTTCAAAATGTGATCCAGGTAAATACCATGGGAACTGTGATCCCATGTCAGGTTTTTGGAAGGGATATGGCCGCAGCAGGTGGTGGCAATATTGTAAACATCGCTTCATTAAATAGTTTTAAACCGTTGTCGAGAGTGGCTGCCTATGCAATGGCTAAAGCAGGCATCGCCAGTTTTACGCAATGGCTCGCAAGTTATTTGGCCCCGGCTAACATCAGGGTGAATGCCATCGCCCCGGGCTTTTTTCTCAACGATCGCAGCCGCCAGTTATTGATGACACCGGATGGAGGCTACACAGACCGGGGAGCCGCCATTATTCGTCAAACCCCCCTGAAGCATTTTGGAGAGGCACATGAATTGATTGGTTGTCTTAATTGGCTGATCAATGATGAAGCGGCGGGTTTTGTAACCGGTATCGTAGTGCCGGTAGATGGCGGATTTCTTTCTAATGCAGGCATTTAAATGGACACTAAACTAACAATTACACAAGTTAAAAAAAACAATATGAGCGTTGATCAATACAAAAAAGAAGTGGGTATGATGAACTTGGAAAAGTTGATCGAAACCAGGGAGGCAAAATCTACTGCCGTTTTCCCAATAGATGAAAAAGAAATGTTGTTCCGTTTTGAACAATTGTACACCGGTGCCGTGAATGATGTGCTAAGAGAATTTTGCCTGTTGGACCAGGCTTTGCCGGGATATATTCTGCCCTTGCGGGAATACAGAACGGTAGCAGGTTTCGCCTTTACGGTTAAAAGCGCACCCAATGTATTGATCAGTGGCGAGATGGAATTTCGTACACAGATGCTCGATGAAATGGGGGAGGATGCTTTTGTTTTGTGGGATACCACCAATGATGCAAAAGCAACGTTATGGGGCGGTGTTATGACCGCCACTGCAAAGGGTAAAAAAGTAAAAGCTGCCTGTATAGATGGAGGAATAAGAGATACCCACCAGATACTGGAAGCGGAATTTCCTGTGTTTTATAAGTATAGAATATCCAACGGAAGTTTAGGCCGCTGTCTTATCACACATTACCAAATACCAATCATGATTGGAACTACAGTGATAAAACCGGGTGATATCATACTGGGTGATATTGACGGAGTGTTGGTGGTGCCACGGGATATTGCCTATGAAGTGTTGTTAAGGTCGGAAGAGATTAAAGAGAATGAAAAAAAGATATTTGGCTGGGTAAAGGAAGGACAAACGGTACATGAAATAACCGAAAAAGGGGGCTATTTTTAATATGGGTATTTGATCCTCATCGTGGACATTTCAGGGCAATAAGTAATTTTTTTTTGATGTTCAGCATACATTTGTCGGTATTTGTTTTTTAATTTTTCTATACATTCATGAAACTTAGTTTTTTATTTTTTGGCAACCAGCCTGATGAAAAGTGGCAACTGGCTTCCCAAATGGGAATACAAAATGCCATTGCAAAACTAGCACCCGAAATCACCGGACAGTTACCGCCATGGGATTTTAACAGCCTGGAGAAATCCAAAGCCATCTTTAATACAAATGGATTTGAGTTGTATGGGCTGGAGGGCGACCAGTTTGATATGAATCGCATTAAATTCGGCTTGCCCGGGCGAGATGAAGATATTGAATTGTATAAGTCCATGTTGATAAATATGGGGCGGCTCGGCATTCCCTTGTTGTGTTATAATTTTATGGCGGGTATTGGATGGTTTCGAACTGATACTAATATCGAAGAAAGGGCAGGGGCGCTGGTAAGTGGTTTTGATTTGGCTACGGCCAACCTGCTGCCGCTGACAGAATTTGGAGAGGTAGGCGAAGAAACAATCTGGAACAGTTATCAATATTTTATTGAGCGGGTGATGCCGGTAGCTGAACAAGCTGGTGTAAAAATGGCACTTCACCCGGATGATCCGCCCGTATCGCCATTGAGGGGAATAGGCAGGATATTCACCAATGCTGCGGGTATACGAAGAGCGCTTGCGCTCAACAATAGCCCTTCGCATGGTCTTACATTTTGTCAAGGTACTTATACTACGATGGGCGAAGAGGTGGCTGCCTTAATTCAGGAGTTTGGAAGTACTAATAAAATACATTTTGTACACATTCGTGATATAAAAGGCAATGCCAGTCATTTCAGAGAAACCTTTCATGACAATGGTCCGACAGATATGGTAGATTTATTTAAAAGCTATAAGGCCATTGGCTTTGACGGTCCCTTAAGATCAGACCATGTACCCACCATGGCTGGTGAAAGCAATCAACTGCATGGATATGCCATGAAGGGAAACCTTTTTGGGATCGGCTATATAAAGGGTATTATGGAGGCGCTTGAAATTCCGGTAAGCTAGTCTGCAAGCGTTGCTTTATAAATGAATGATGAGCGCTAAGTGATAACTGCCAGGTGAATGATGAATATTTCACTATTCAACATTTTCAAAAAGAACCTTCATTATACTATGAACGAAAATTAGCTCGCTTCTTTATTTAAGCGCCCGTTTATTTTAATGACAGTGCGCTTCATCATCTTCCTTATATTTTTTTGTGCTGGATTACAACGGCTCTCCGGCAGATAAACGTTTAGCGAAGTAACCACCAGCTTTTTTTGAAAACTGGAACCGCCAGGCCAATAATAGGATTGGAAGACAATGCTTGGGATACCTGACTGATTTTAATTTTGTTAATACTAGCGTCTAACGTTTTTAAGATGGAAATTAAAACTTAATGAAATCAATGCTTTCGGAGGATAAGAAATGTGATATTCACTTGAGCTCGTCTGAAATTTTATTCCCTTGAAATGCTGGATAGGAAAGCTGTTTAAAGGAATTGACCGTAAATCGCTAAGCCGCCAGCGTTTTGTTAAGTACACTAGATAGATTTCCCATATTTTTTACCCCGGGCCGAATAGCGGGATCGGGCAGTCCAATCACTTGTAACAGTTGATTCATTTCCTTCGCTTCCATAAAAGACATTAACAGCCGCCCGCTTGAAGTAGTATCAATATCACCGTCCATTTTTGTTTTTACCTGCAAATCGTTATTGGCATTCACTTCATTAATCAGCAGCCGTTTGTTATTCTTGATTACACCTAATAGACACGTCTCGTTTATCTTTTCTACCAACTCCTTCATTAAGGCCAGCGAAGCGTATACCAGACTTTGCTTATAAGCTTCACTACCACTTAACTGATAGACATCGATGCCAAGAAAACAATTCTTTTTACGATTGATCTTTTTAAATTTTTTATCAAAAATGGCTTTAACACAGCTAGTACCGCTGGTTTGGCAAAACATATCTGCTTTACGTATTTTCAATTTTTACTGGTTAATTGCTTTGCTGGACAACAAACTCCCAAATTTTGATTGTTCTTGTAATAACCTGTATCATGCACCGGTCTATCTATTATTTGTATTCATTGGCATATAATAAATGCAATTAGGCGGAATGCAAGGTGCAGAAATATCCGAGGCAGATGATACAAAATGGCGGCAGCTAAACCTTCCGCACAACTGGAACATTGAGAATTTGACCGGCAAAAATTCTCCCTTACTTTGCCACTGTCATCAGCGAGGTTAACGGAGGCTTTACGGCTGGTGGAACAGCCTGGTACCGTAAAACTTTTGTTGTGCCTGTTACTGATAAAGGTAAAAAACTGCTTCTTCTATTTGATGGTTTGTACATAAACGTTGATGTAGATGTAAAATGGAAAACATGTGGGTAATCATCCTTACGGTTATACCAGTTTTTATTATGACGTTACGCCACAAATAAAATTTGGTAAAAAAAATATTGATGCAGTTGAAGTTAAAAATGAAGGGCATAACTCCCGCTTGTATTCGGGTTAAGGTATTCACAAACATGTGTTGTTAAAAACAATTGACCTGATCCATATTACGCAATGGGGTACATCAGTCACTACACCTTCGATAAATTTATCTGAAGCATCATTCGTTGTTAAATACAAATTGAAAATGAAAGTTCCCTTGCAGTAAATATCAGTTTAGTTACCCTGTTTTTAAATAGTGATGGAATAGAAGTTGGTAAAACAGAAGCTGCATCAGTCAGGCGCAGAATTCGTCCTGTGTTTGATTTGTTACTACTGCTTTAGGTTAAATACTATTTCAGTTAAAAAAGGTTAGTTTTAATGATAATGTTGAAATAGATTTTTCACGTTCATTCAACCTTCTTGCAGGTAATAATAATTTAGGGAAGTCAACAGTAATAAAAGCTTTATATAAGCTATAAAGTAGCAACAGTCCTGGTATTGACGATATTTTAAAAACGTCTTATTGTGGAAGGATATTCATTTATTTAGAAAATATACTCATCAAGGCATGGGTAACATTTGAGCCTTACAATAAAGGAAATCCAGTCAAATTCCAATCTAGAGATAAAGTCAACGTTGTTTTTGGAGCGTATAACAAATTGAAAGAGACTAAAAGAGGGAAGGATTCGCTTTTTTTGATCTCAATAATTCATTTCAAAGTGATGATACCGGAGAAATAAAATTATTGATGTTGAAAATAAGGCAGCTTTTGAAAAAATAAAACAACCCTGGTGAAATTTAAAGATCAGAAATTGAATGAAGTTTTTGGTATTGATGATATCTACATCATAATGCAGTAAATTTATCGAATCAAGCTATCTGTACCCGGTCTTAAATCTACAAACCATTTCTATTTGTTTTTTTTCTTTATCAACATCGGTATTGAGCACATCAATTTAAATTGATACCTTATATTCCTTTTAGTAATCAATACAAACCCTACGTTGCTAAAATACCATAGAAACTTGCCAATTTATTGAATGTTTCGTCTTTTCTCTGAATCTAAATTTACATTTAGAAACTTTTCGGATTGTTGTATAGTGGGTCATATTAGTTATTGCTCCGAACAATAATCATAGGTTTTAATTTTTTATACCAAAACGATTAGCTATATGTATACGAAGACTGCCTAAGAAGCTCCTCACGTTTATTTAAAATAGCTGTATTAAAAGTTTGATTTTTTTAATTGTAGTAAGTTCTCTTGAGAGCTTCCAGATTCTTTTGCAAAAATTATTGTACGTTTTTTTTTAAATCAATTTTTATTAAATGAAACCAAAGCAAATTAGCAACACGGCCTTTCTCTGCCTGTTAAGTGTAATCGTTGTAGCCAAAACTTTTGCTCAAACAACACCGCCAGTAAATATTGTAACTACTGCGGTTCCTTTTTTGAGGATATCGCCGGACGCAAGAGCTGGCGGAATGGGTGATGTTGGCATTGCCACCAGTGCAGACGCCAATGCGCTGTTTTGGAATATGGCCAAAATTCCTTTTGCAGAAGCAAAAACTGGACTTTCAATAAACTACAACCCGTGGTTAAGGGATATATCTAAAAACACTTATCTCGGTAGTGTTTCTGGTTATACAAAAATTGATGATGACCAGGCGTTGGCGCTATCCATGCGGTATTTTAATCGGGGAGAGGTGCAGTTCACAGACTTTGAAGGGAATGAGCTGGTCAAGTACCAGCCCCGTGAATTTGCCATTGATTTAGGCTATTCCAGAAAATTATCTAACAAACTTGCAGTTGGTATTACGCTTAAATATATCAATTCTAATCTAGCCGCTGGCTCTATTAACGGCACAGACTATAAAGGCGGAAATGCGGTGGCAGCCGATATATCTTTATTTCACAATGGTATAGACGTATCGGGTGGGGGATTCAGTTGGGGTGTTAACCTGAGTAATCTCGGTGGTAAAATTGCGTACACCAATAGTGTTAATGACCGGGATTTTCTACCGGCAAATATTGGCGTAGGGATGGCCTACACCGCTGTATTAGACGAAGTGAATAAAATAACCCTTGCGCTGGATGCAAATAAGCAACTGGTACCAGGACTTGATTATACTGCGGATTATGCAAAAGACTCTGCCAGCCTGATCAACTACAAATCGTTTGGCGTGGTTGACAGTTGGTTTAAGCCAAATGATTCCTACACGGTATCTGCCGGAGCCGAGTATGCTTATAACAAACAGTTTTTTGCACGTGCTGGCTATTTTTACGAAAGCGAACTTCAGGGAAACAGACAATATTACACCATGGGTGTGGGCCTGAAAAATAAGGTCGCAACTTTTAATTTTTCTTACCTGGTGCCTACGGGCAAAAATCTCGTGATTAGTCCGTTGGCCAACACATTCAGGTGGAGTGTTTTGTTTGAACTTTCAAAAGCCAGCAAATAATACCCGCTTATTGCGCAGTTTTTATAACTATTTTTTTATAACACTTAAAGAATAAAATCCATGTACACAACTTGTACCAAGTCAGTTAAGGGCATCGCAATCCATTGTGTAATGTTTGTGTTGCTGCTCTTTGTATCGTATGGTATCTGTGCCCAGGCGCCCAACGCACCCACTAATTTAAATGCCAGCCAGATTGGAATTAAAGATTTTAAACTATCGTGGGTTGCTTCCACCTCTGCCGGCATTACAGGGTACGATGTTTTTAGAGACGGCACCTTTTTTGGCACCACTACTGCAACTGTCTTTAACCTTAAAATCACAGGGCTTACTTTTGGTACATCCTATACAATGACAGTAAGGGCTAAAAATGCCACTGCTTCCAGTGTTGCAAGCAATCCATTTACCGTCAATACTTTTCCTGCGTTGCAAGTAAACGTCGCCTCGGTTGCTCCTGTAATAGATGGCAATCTGGATGCAGTATGGACAAACGGTGTTGTTTACACTGCCGCAAATATAACCCGAGGAATTGTAACAAACGATGCAGATTTATCTGGTACTTTCCGTTTGCTTTCTGATAACAATAACTTATATATTCTGGCAGAAGTGAAAGATGATATTTCCAGGGCAAATTCAACTACAGAAGCCTGGCAAAATGATGGTATAGAAATGTATCTGGATATTGGCTGGCAGGCACCCAATTCTTATGGGGCTACAGATTTTCAATTTGTTTTTTCATCCAGTACGGTTTTATTTAAAGAATATAAGAACAATGCTGTAGCTGGTGTAGTGTATAAATCTAAAGCTACGCTGGATGGCTACAGATTGGAGGCGTCCATTCCATGGGCTACCATAGGTGGTTCCGGGGCTGCTGCTACCTTGTTTGGTTTTGATATTGATATTATAGATATTGATGTTGCGGCTGCCGGTAGTTTCGATGCTAAAAAAATGTGGTATGGTACTACCGATGATGCCTATCAATTCCCCGATTTATTGGGTGTTGCCAGATTAACGGGTAGTAGTGTAATTGACACAGAAGCCCCAACCACACCAACTGGTTTATCAACTAGTTTAATAACACCTACCAGTTTTACAGTAAGCTGGACGGCTAGCACAGATAATTCCGGTGTTACCGGTTATGAAGTTTTTAACAATGGCGTTTCTGTTGGAACCACCACACTTACCTCCTTTAATTTCACCGCCATACCCTGCGCTACCGCCAATTCGATTACTGTTAAGGCAAAGGACGCAGCAGGCAATGCAAGTGCTTCAAGCACAGCCATCGTTGCTAACACATCCGCTTGTGATGTGGTGGCACCAAGCGCACCAACCGGGCTGGTTTCTTCTAATATCACAGCGGCTTCCTTTACGCTTACCTGGATTGCCGCTACCGATAATGTAGCCGTTACCGGTTATGAAGTCTTCAGAAATGGGTTTTTAGCAGGCACTACTGCCAATCTCACATTCAATTTAAAAGGGTTAGTTTGTGAAACTCCATACACCATTACAGTTAAGGCAAAAGATGGCGCAGGCAATACCGGCGTTGCCAGTGCGTCATTAATTGTTACAACAGGTATATGCGTAGATGCAACTCCACCAACGGCTCCAACTGGCATTACAGCAAGCGCTATTACTACCTCTGGTTTCACACTAAGCTGGACCGCATCAACTGACAATTTTGGAGTAACAGGTTACGAAATTTTTAGAGATGGATTGTCTGTTGGTACCAGTACAACTACTTCATTCAATGTTACTGGGTTAATATGCCAGCGCATCAGTTTAATTTCTGTAAGGGCAAGAGATTTAGCAGGAAATAACAGTGCGTTAAGTACGGCAACAACTATTACTACCGCATCCTGTGCTGTTACTTACGAAGCAGAAGATGCAGTAAGAACAGGTGGAGCTGTGGCAACCAACCGCCCTGGATTTTCTGGAACTGGTTTTTGGACAAACGTAACGGCAGAGGGCAATTCAGTAACATTCACCGTGTCTGCAATCACTGCCGGTGATAAAGATCTGGTATGTAGATATGCCAACGCAAATAGTTCAAGAACTATGTCGCTTTATGTAAACGGTACAAGGATACGGCAGGTAAGTTTTGCAGCTACAGCCAACCTGGATACCTGGGCCAATAAAATGGAAACCGTAAACGTAAATGCAGGTAGCAATACCATTAAATTCCAATTTGATGCTGCTGATAATGGCAACCTCAATATTGATTATATCAGCTTTAATGGAGGTGCTCCGGATATTGATGCACCTTCTGTTCCGGCAGGATTGGCTTACAATACTAATACTGCAACAGGATTTACGTTAATATGGAATCCATCTACTGATAATTACGGTGTTGCCAGTTATGAAATTTTCAAAGACGGTGTATCTGCTGGTACTTCTGTTACAAATACATTTAATTTAACGGGCCTTGCGTGTGGTTTCTACAAAATGACGGTAAGGGCAAAAGATGCAGCCGGTAATGTAAGCGGATTGAGCAGCGTATTCTCCGCAGTTACTACACCTTGTGCCAATGCCGATGCCATTTATGTAGATACCAACAGTGTAAGTACCATACAGGATGGCACTTTTGCCAATCCATATAAAAGTATCCAGCAAGCTGCAACAATTGCAACAGCCGGTAAAACAGTATTTGTTCGGAAGGGCTTGTACAGAGAAGAAATAAAAATGGCGGCAAACGGTGTAACCTATCAACCATTCAATGGTGAAGAAGTTACCATCACTGGAGTTGATCAGTTGACTGGCTGGATATTACAGGCACCGGGACTTTATAGAACTACAATGAGTTGGAACGCAGATGATGGCAATCAAATTTTTCAGGATGGTAAAATGCTTAACCTGGTAAGATGGCCAAAACAAACATCTGCGGATGTAATCAATCCATCGGATGCAAAGGCAGATGCGGTAACGGCATCAGGTAATAATTTTATTATTTATGATTTGGATTTTAATGAACCTACCACAAGATGGGTGGGTGCCGATATATGGGTAAACCTTTCTCACAACGGAGCTGACGGACAGGGATGGACCGGTAAAGTGATCGCTACATCAACATCTGCACATACCATAACAGTTAACTTTAGGGAGCCGCCAAGACTTGGAGATATTCCATGGGGCCTTGGTAATAAAACACAGTACTATCTGTTTAATCCCACTGCTTCAGGAATCTCTTCATCGGGTGGTATTGTTGCAATACTTGGTAAAGGCGAATGGTACAAAGCAGGCACTAACCTTTTTGTAAGAACTTTAAACGACGAGGTTCCTGCTGCTACAGCAACAGCACCCAATATGATAGAAGCGAAAAGACGCTCATTGTCTTTTCATTCAAGCGACCCCGAAAATAACAGGAGTAATTATACCATCAAAGACTTTAACTTTTTTGCCTGTGCAATTGTAACAGACGAAAAGTATAAAACAAGAAGAATTGAAGTGGTAGAAGATGCCCACGATATTGTTATTGATGGCATCAAGGTAAAATACATTTCTCATTTTACAGACCAAACGGGTAACTGGCAAAGCCAATGGTCGGGCAATACGGGGCTGGTGCTAAGTGGACGAAACAATGTGCTAAAAAATAGCAGCTTCCAATACTCAGCAGGGCCAAGTATATGTATGATTGGGTATGGCAATAAGTTACTAAACAATACAGTGTTGGATGCCAACTATAATTGTACCAACTCGGGTGCTGTTAACACCGAGTCGATCTGCCAGGATTGTGAAATAGGCTACAACACGATCAGCAATACTACAGTGATGGCCATTAATTTTAAGGGGTTCAAAAATTTCAATCCAGTCCATAAAGGCGTTGCCCGCATACACCACAATAAAATTACAAATGCATTGGTAAGGGCCTGGGATAGTGGTGTAATTGACATGGTAGCAGTAGACGGACAATGGACAAGAATTGACCACAATGTGATTTATAATACAACGGTAGAAGGAAAAACAGAACCTGCCCGCCATGGTATATATTTAGATTTCGGTGGTGGCACTGATCTGTATTCAGGCAGGTATATCGTGGACCATAATGTAGTGTACGGAATTAGCGGTCCGATGTTGATGAATCATATCAAACAGGTAAACGTTTACAATAATGTATTTCTTTCTGGTGTGCCTACTGATAATGCAATCGGTAACTATAACGGTGGCACTGGCGAGGAAGATACCATCCGCAATAACATTATGAGCAATACTCCTAATATTGTATGTTGCAGTTTTGGTACACTCCGCAATGCAGTAATCGAAAATAACATTATGGATGCACAAGGAGCAATCGCCTTTAATATATTTAAGGATACGGCATCGCATGATTATACATTAAAAGCTACTGCCATTGACGCCATAAATACAGGTATTGATTTTGCTCCCTTTAATGACCCTATTGTTGGGCCTGCGGTTGACTTGGGTGCCTTCGAGTTTGGAGGTGTCGTTTGGTCGCCTGGTACGCCAGATTTACCAAGCCCGAGGATAATTATAAATGGTGGTGAATTTTACGACTCTGTAATTGTTAATATTTTTTCGGATTCTGTTGGCGCTGCTTTTTCTATCAGATATACCATCGATGACTCAGACCCTACAGCAACTTCACCATTATATTCGGGGCCAATCAAATTAACACAATCGACCGCACTTAAAGCAAGGGTTTTTGGCAGTGCATCACGGTATAGTGCTGCTGCATCTGCAAGTTTCACCATCTTCGTATTGCCTCCAGGAACTATTTTAAGAGACCCGGAAAATCCTTTGTATGTGAAACAGGGCGTAACCAGAAAATATTATGAATATGACCCCCTACTTAATTACACGTTAATCCCCGACCTTTCTTTGTTAACGCCTTTAAGAACAGATACTTTTAATTTGGTAGGATTGTATCCTGCATACAGACCCGATAATTTCCTCTTTCAGTTTACCGGATTTATAGATATTCCTACTAACGGAATTTATAAATTCTTTACTACTTCGGATGATAACAGTACGTTTTATATCGGTAACCAACTGGTGGTAGATAATAACTTTCTGCAGGCACCTACTGAAAGAAGCGGCACCATTGGTCTTAAAAAAGGTAAGCATGCCTTTAGGACCGAGTTTATGGAAGGTGGAGGAGGAGAGACATTTATTGTCAAGTTTCAAGGCCCTGGGGTAACAAAACAAAATTTCCCAGTTACATCTCTGTATTACAACAACACTCCTTCTGCTACGATTGCCATGTCTCCCGCAGGCGGAACATTTGTGGATGAAGTAAATGTAACCCTCAGTTCCCCTTTTGCAGGTACCACCATCTATTATACCACCAATGGAACGGAACCTACTTTGTCTTCGCCTGTTTACACCCGTCCGATCAACATCCGGAACTCACTTACGCTTAAAGCGATGGTGTACATAGGTACCACTAAAGGAGCCAGTACCAGTGCAGATTTTATCATCGTACCTATCGTAGGAGGGCCAAGGGCAGTTATCTTTCCCAATCCATCAGAGGATGGAAGATTTGCAGTTAGGTTTAAAAATCCAGGAGTTGGGCAGGTAATCGGGATGTTTATTTTCGACGCAAGGGGCAAGTCGGTATTCCAAAAAAACATCAGAATTACAACTGCTTCCAGCACCCAGTTAGAAAAATTCAATTTAACTTTCTTAAAACCGGGGGCTTATCTGGTAAGGCTAAAAACAGTTTCAAACGAAGCCGGCAACCTGATGGATGAAGAGATCAACTTAATAGTCAAATAAAATTTCCCTTCGTTGTTTAGTTATCCTGCTGCTGTTTATTTAATTTATTAAATTGAACAGCAGCTTTTTTTATTTGTATAATTCATTCAATAGCTTTTTGTGTTTTCTTAATTTTTTTTTCTTTAAAAATCTACTGTCTAAAAAAAATTATTCCAATTCCTTTTTTATTGGTGATTAGTTGCTTCGTCTTTGGCCGGGTGTACCAGCCCACCTGGGTGTCGCTTGATTAAAGACCGGTACCTGCATCGTTTACACACAAAAAGTTTGGGATATTTATACATTGGGGCGTTTATTCAGTACCTGCATGGGCGCCTGCAAATGAAGATATAGTTGTGCATGCAAAATATGCGGAATGGTACCGCCCCCGTATCAATGGCATGACGGACCATGAGCAAAAAGCATATTAAAATAAATATTGCCCGACTATCATAATAAATAAATTGGTGCAGGATTTAAGTAGGAGGATTTTGCTCCATCGTTTAAGGCAGAAAGTTTTAAACCGGCGAATGAGCTGAATCATTTAAAAAAGCATGTGCTAAATATATTGTGCTTACCTCCAAACATTATCAAGATTTTAGTTGTGGCCCATCCAGCAAAGCTGTAACCGGAAAGGGTGGATATACGTCCACATAAAGATTTGTGTGGCGAACTTACAATGGCCGTAAAAAAGCTTGGCTTCGCATGGGCATGTATTATTTTCTCTACGAATGGTTTAATCCCTTGTATAAAAGCAAGTCGAACCAATAGGTAAGTAAATACATGTTGCCACCATTAAAAGACCTTGTTACAAAGTATCAGCCCGAGCTGATATATCCTGATGGCGAATGGTAATATCCTGGCGGTATTTGGCAGAGCGAAAACTTCTTAGCATGGTTGTAGAATGAATCGCCTGTCAAAGAAAAGATGGTGGTAAACGATCGTTGGAGAAAAGAAACAAGAGGTTTGCATGGAGGCTATTATTCAAGTGAGAATGGTATTAAAGCAGGTGATACAACAGCTAGTCAACGTGCTGCAAACCCCGTGCGAAGAAACCAGGCGGAACGGCACTTCATTTGGAGACAACCGGGTAGAAAATCGGAACAACTGTTTATCTTCCGGAGAGCTGGTACATTTATTAATTACCATCGTTGCAAATGGTGGTAACCTCTACCTTAACATTGCCCCAAAACCGGATGGTACCATACCTGTTATAATGCAGCAACGGCTTACAGATATGGGTAAATGGCTTGCCATAAACGGAGGAGCTATTTACGGCACCAGCACCTGAAAAAATATGCCCAAAGCAAAACAGGGGCAAACTGTTTTTAATACTGTAAAAGACAATGATCTGTTTCTTCTCAGCACCCAATGTCAGGCAGAAAAAATAGTGGTACCCGGAATTAAAAACTTTAAAAAGGTGAGCCTCCCTGGTTCCTCATTACCTGTAAAATAAAAGGGAATTTAAAGTGAACATATAGAAAACAATTTCCGGGTCGCTTACAGTTGATAATAGTTGTAAAAAACGGTGTAGTAATTTTATCGATAAACCCTTTTTTGTTTGTTACATAACATAGAATTTGATGTAACGCAGGAAGAATTTAATCGCAGTATTTATAAGTATTGCCAATTATTCTGATTAACGATCCTCTATTTTTTTACCATGAATAATGATTGACAGATTGCTGATGTCAGTCAATCATGTTCCTTTATTTGTTGGATAATAAAACACTGCAATAATTTAAAATGCAACCAATGATTGTTTTGCCAAAATAATATTGATTTTGGGTAAATACTTGAATTTTTTGCGCCTTACTTCATTCTACATTTGTATTGTTGTTAATGTATTTTATTGTCTTTTGAGTTTTTCGAAATCATCTCAACAATGCTTAGCTTTTACATTTGTTTCTTTACATTTTTTTTTATAAACACTACCAAAATAAGCTGTATGAAAAAATCTCCGATAAGATTTTACGAAATTCTGTTATTTTTTATCTTAAATGTCATTTGCTGTACCTCGCTTTTTGCACAGGATAATGCAAAGAAAATTACCGTTACCGGAAAGGTAACCAATGATATGGGGCAACCCATGGTGAATGCAACCGTAAAAGTTGCCGATGAAACTACTACTGCACTTACAAATGAGAACGGTTTCTACACGATTGTCGTAAATAAAAACGGCACTTTATTGTTTTCTTACGTAGGCTATGAAGAACAGGATATCAAAGTGAATGGTTCCAATCAACGAAATGTGCAGTTTACTTTGTCTTCAAAAGATTTAAATACTGTTACGGTTATTGGCTATGGTTCGCAAAAGAAAAAAAATATAACAGGTGCTATGGGTGGCATTGGAAGCAAAGAAATAAAACAGGTTGCTGTAGTAAGTCTGGACCAGGCTCTGCAGGGAAGGGTATCTGGTGTACAAATTGCAGAAAATTCTGCGGAGCCAGGTGCAAGTGTTTCCATAAGAATCAGAGGCATAGCGTCTATTACATCAGGTAGTGAACCGCTTGTAGTGGTAGATGGTGTTCCCATGTCAGTCAATTTGAGCGCAATTAACCCAAGCGATATTGAAACAATTGATGTATTAAAGGATGCTGCTTCGGCAGCTATTTATGGCTCACGTGGTTCTGCTGGTGTAATTTTGGTAACAACAAAGCGGGGTAAAAGTGGAAAACTTAAAGTTAATTTGGATGCATACACTGGGCAACAGTTTATTACAAAAAGAATTGACATGTTAACTGGTCCTCAGTTTGCAAAATTAGCGAATGAGAATTTAGTGAATGGCGGTCAGGATGCAAATCCTGCCTGGCAGAGCCCGGAAAATTTAATCAGTACCAATTGGCAGGATGAAGTTTTCAGGACAGCTCCGATGAATAATTATAATATTTCGCTCAGTGGCGGAAATGAAAAAAGTAAAAACTTTTTATCATTTGGTTACATTAAACAAGACGGAGTTCTTTCAACAGAAGCACAATACGAAAGATTTACTGCAAGGTTTAATGGGGATTATGCCGTGTCTGATCGCTTTAAAATTGGGGTAAACGTAAATTATAACACGGAAAGGAAAAATGGCATCCGCACACAGGATGATAATACGGGAACCATTATTAGTATTCTACAGCAGCAACCTACCGACCCTGTTCGTACCGACATTGTGGGAGATTTTGGCGACCATCTTTCCGGCTACCAGGGCTTTTCTTTGGCTCGGTTGAGGAATTTGTATTACACAGGAAGTAATCCTGTTTATGTAGTGAACAACCACTATTACAACAGGGGCAAAGGGAGCCAGTTGTTGGCAAATGTATTTGGAGAAGTGGAAATAATTAATGGTTTAAAGTTCAGAACAATGATTGGTTATACAACTAACAATGGTTTCGGTTTAAATGGTAATGGTGCCGTTCCGACAAGTCTTTCTTTTGGAGGGTTAAATTCAAAAGCCGAAGTAAATTCATCATTCAACCAATCCAATCAATGGAATTGGGTAAATACCCTTAGTTACACAAAAGATATTGATAAACATAATTTTTCAATATTGGCTGGTACAGATGCTTTAAGAAACACTGGCTCATTCTTAGTTGCAAATGGAAGAGATGCGCCTCTTAATCAACCTTCAGTAAGTGCTTCAGATCCCAATACCCGTGATAGAGTTTTTGGTAATAAATATGTTCCTTCTTCTTTATTCTCCTACCTTTCAAGGGCTTCTTATAGTTACGATAGCCGTTATCTTTTGTCTGCAACCTTCAGACGAGACGGAAGTTCTAAATTTGGACCTTTAAATGTATACGGCAATTTCCCTTCAGTATCTGTAGGATGGAGAATCGGGCAGGAGAAATTTATGGATAATGTTGATTTTGTGGATGAATTAAAAATAAGAGCAAGCTACGGTGCAGTGGGTAATCAGGGTATTCCAGACTTACAATATTTTTCTTCGTATGGTAATGCAAGAGGACAATACGCTTACACGTTAAATGGAGTGCTTGTGCCCGGCTTACGGCCAACGGTTTTGGGCAATGATGCCATCCGCTGGGAAAAAAATGTGGAAAGAAATATCGGGGTGGATGGATCTTTATTAAAAGGTAAAATAACTTTTAGTGTGGATGTTTACAATAAGCAGCTAAAAGATTTATTGGGCGAAGTACCTATTCCATTTTATGCAGCGCCGTTTGGAGGTAAAATTATTCAAAACGCTTTTACCATGGAAAATCGAGGGTTTGAACTCAACCTTGGGTTAAATCAAAGAGTAGGTGATTTTAATTTATCATTCAATGCGAATTTTTCAAAGCTTAATAATAAAGTAACCGGACTTACACCTGGAGAAGATAAAAGTTTTATCAGCCAACAACTGGGCGGTCTTAGTGAAATGAATGCTACTACAAGAACATTGATAGGGCAGCCTGTTGGAAATTTTTGGGGATACGTTGAGGATGGTATCTTTCAAAATGCTGCTGAAGTTGCCGCAGGTGGTATGGAGAATGTTAAACCTGGCGATAGGCGCTACAAAGACCTGAATGGCGATAAAAAAATTACACCGGATGACAGGCAGATAATTGGAAACGGTTTGCCCGGATACTATTATGGCTTTAATGTAAGGGCAGAATACAAAGGATTTGATGTAAATGTTTTCTGCAATGGTCAGGGTGATGCTCAGATTGCCAATATGCTACATTATTATACTTCATCATTAAACTTTCGTACAGGTGGTTTTGTAAACGGGTCTACTGATTTGCTCAATAGTTGGAAGGGTGAAGGCACCAGTAACACTTTACCAAGAAATGCCTTTGGAGCGCCCAATTCAAATAATTGGTTTTCTACAGCATACATTGAAGATGCCTCCTTTCTAAGAATACGAAATATACAGATAGGATATACTTTTCCTGCAAAGTTGCTGGAGCAAGTGGGCATGAGCGGTGCAAGGTTATATATGTCCGGACAAAACCTGCTTACGTTTACAAACTACTCCGGTTTCGATCCGGAAGTGGGTAGCAACAGTGGCACAGGCGGTGCAAGAACAGCAACTGCTGGTGTTGATTATGGACGTTATCCAATGGCGAAAATTATTACCGTAGGTTTTACAACACAGTTTTAATCATTTTGAAATAGATTATTTTATTTAAAAAAAATATAAAATGAAGAAGCCTTTAATTTTTATAGCACTTTCTACTATTGTCATCTTTTTTGGGATGGCTTGTAAAAAAAGCTTTTTTGATGCAGCGCCAGATGATGGAAGTGTAAGTGATGCCACCGCCTATAAAACCAAGGCCGATTTTGATGCTGGCGTTGTAGGGGCTTACGTAAGCTTGCAGGGCGCATTTGATACTTGGATTAAAATGCCGGGTTGGTTATCGCAGGATATTTTTAATTCTGAAAGAGTGGAGACGATCGACCAGTTAATGGATCCCAATAATGGCCAGATAACTGAATACTGGACCGAATTGTATAAAATTATAAATAATTCGAATATTGTTATTTCAAAATTAGCCAGCATTGAGCCGGGAATATTGACAGATGATGAATTTAAAAAAGCCTCTGGGCAGGTCAGGTTTTTACGGGGGATGTCGTATTTGCAATTAACCCGCACTTTTGGAGATATTCCAATGCCACTTACCGGATATAGCGCTACCCAGGATAATATGGCCTGTACTAGTTCTGATGAGGTAATGTCACAGGTAATTATAGACTTAAAAGAGGCAGCGGCACAATTGCCCGAAACCAAACAATGGATTGGCGCTGATATTGGAAGGGTTGGAAAAGGTGCAGCTCAGGCTTATCTGGCGCTGGCTTACATGTACAAAAAAGACTGGTCTGGTGCAGCGCTCGCATCAGAACAATTACTGGCACTGCGCAATCCCCAGTATGTTTTGTTTCCCAATGTAAGAACCGTTTTTTCGGCGCTAAATAAAAACCTCAATGAATCAATATTCGAGATTCAATTTAGTTTAAACAGTGTTGATAAATGGGTAGGATGGGGTGGACAGGCTCCGAGCAACGGCCATACCACCGTAGCACAGACAGCTCCTCCGGTAGGTGAAAAATTTGCACCTTATGGAGGTTGGGGAAACTATATTGTAAGCCCTAAGGCGGTAGCTTCGTTTGAACCAGGCGACAACAGAAGAACGCAACTGCTCGTTAAATACCCGGAACCATATAAGGGTGAGCTAATGACTGATACAATGAGAGCTAAAGACTGGGATTTGGATAAGGACGGGAAAGTAAAATTATTTCCTGCTGAAAGAAAGGCTTATGGCTACTCCACAAAATACTGGTTTGGTCCATCTGGCATGCCGTATGGGTCCAATATCATCTGTATGAGGTTTGCGGATTTCAAGTTGAATTATGCGGAGATCCTATTCAATCAAAATAAAACCAGCGAAGCATATCAACAGTTGAATGATGTGAGGATAAGGGCTGGATTGCCTGCAAAAACAGCATCTGCGGATATGGAAGTATTTATGACTGCCTTGATGAATGAAAGAAGGCACGAGTTATTACTTGAGCCAAACCTTTGGTGGAACTATACCCGTACTGGAAGAGCCGCTAAGTTTTTAAAAGACAATTACAACATTACCATGCTGGAAAAGTGGAATCATTTTCCGACCCCACAAAGGGAAAGAGATGTCAATCCTAACCTTTGTTCAAACGGGTATTAACATTTATTAAAATAGTAACAACCATTTTTATTAATAAATAATATAGTTAAGCACAGGGTATCTACCTTGTGCTTTTTTTAATTTTAAAGCGACAGAAAAAAAGTATTAATAAATTAGGGCGTATGTACAAATTCGTGGCCGAAAAATTCATTATAGTTGCAGCTTGTCTGCTGTGTACATCTCTGTTGTCCTGCAGCAATGCTAACCAAACAAAACTTTTTGAATCCATTGCAGCATCTTCATCCAATATCCATTTTGCAAACGAATTGCACAATGAAGGAAATCTTAATATTCTTCAATACAATTATTTTTATAACGGAGGTGGCGTAGCTGCTGCCGACTTTAACAATGATGGCTTAACCGATTTATTTTTTTCAGGCAATCAGGTATCAGGTAAGTTATACCTCAATAAAGGAGATTTTTCTTTTGAAGATGCTACTGAAAAAGCTGGGCTTGTAACTACCAATTGGTGTACCGGCATTGCTGTGGCCGACGTTAATAATGATGGCCTGCAGGACATGTATGTATCTGCCGCCGGGGATGCAGATCCTTTGAAAAGAAAGCATCATTTATTCATTAATAAAGGCATTGATAAAAACGGTATTCCCGTTTTTAAAGATGAAGCCGCAGCTTTTGGTTTAGCAGACACCAGTTATACAACTCAGTCCGTGTTTGTTGACTATGATAAAGATGGCGATTTGGATTTGCTGCTCATCAACCATTACCAGGATTTATCCAATCCGAACTATCCCTTCAAAAAAGACACATCGGGCAAAGCGTCCGGTTGTGTAAAGCTGTATCAGTTTAATGCTGGTTTATTCAACGAAGTTGCTGCAGTAAGTGGTATACGAGAGAATGGCTACAGCCTTGGTGTAGCGGTTAGCGATGTCAACGGAGATGGCTGGCCGGACATGTATGTTTCGAAGGATTTTGTTTTTGATGATGCACTTTATATTAATAATAAAAATGGCACCTTTACCGAATCAATTCAGCAATATATCCAGCATACGTCTCAGTTCTCAATGGGTTGTGATGTTGCGGATTTTAACAATGATACTTATCCCGATATCATTACGGCTGATATGTTACCCTATGATAACAAGCGGCAAAAGCTGATGAATATCGCCATGAACAACGACCGGTTTAATTATACGTTGTCATTGGGCTATCTGCCACAATATTCCCGTAATATGCTTCAACTCAATAACGGGCCGGATGCAAAAGGCAATTTTTCGTTTGCGGAAATCGGAAGGCTGGCAGGCGTTTATAAGACTGACTGGAGCTGGAGCCCATTGTTTGCTGATTTTGACAATGATGGCTGGAAAGATCTTTTTATATCAAATGGTATTCCAAGAGATATTACCAATAACGACTTTGTAAGTTACCGGGGCGAATTGATTAATTCTGGCGTTCGTGATTATGCACAAGCAACAAAAAATCTCTTACAAAAAATTGATGAACTGGAGCCGGTGAACATTCGAAATTTTATATTTAAAAATAATAAGGATTTAACTTTTAAAGATGAAAGCAATAACTGGGCTCTCGACTTCAAAGGCTTTTCCAATGGAGCCGTATATGTTGATTTGGACAACGATGGCGACCTGGATATAGTAACCAATAATATCAATGCAGCAGCATCGGTGTATAAAAATAACAGTGATAAAATTACGGTCAATAAATATGTACGGATCAGCCTGCTTGGTAAGTATGCCGTTGGCGCAAAAGTGTTTTTGTCATGCGGCAGTAAAAAGCAAATGCTGGAAAACTATCCTGTGAGAGGCTTTCAGTCGTCGCAGGATCCGGTATTGCATTTTGGCATAGATACCACTTCCGTAATAGATACTGTAAAAGTAATCTGGCTGGATGGCAAACAGGAAATACGTACCCAGGTAAAGGCAAACCAGTGGTTGAAATTTGATTATAAAAATTCAATGCCACTTCAGTCAAATAATTTTAATCAACCCATTTTCCCAATACCTGCCTTTTTTAATGACATAACAGATAAAGGCATTTTCAATTTTACACATCAGGAAAATCCATTTGAAGATTTTAATTACGAGCCATTATTGCCGCATCGTTTTTCCACCATGGGGCCATATATGGCTGTAGCGGATGTGGATGGTAATGGACTACAGGATTGCTGGATTGGCGGAGCTGATAATAAATATGGAAAAATTTTTTATCAGCAAACAAGCGGAAACTTTATCCCTACAACTTTACCCGACACGGCTTATGAAGATGAAGGGGGGATTTTTTTTGATGCAGAGGGAGACAATGACATGGACTTATATGTGGTGAGCGGTGGCAACGAATACGCCGTAAACAGTGCCAATTACCAGGACAGGCTATACATCAATGATGGTAAAGGAAATTTTACCAGAACCTTCAATGCCCTGCCGGTAGAGGTTTCAAGCGGTGGGGTGGTGGCAGTCTGCGATTATGATAAAGATGGCGATCAGGATATTTTTGTGGGTGGAAGGGTAGTACCAGGTAGCTATGGCTTTGCACCGGAAAGTTTGTTGTTGCAAAATGATGGCAAAGCAAAGTTTACAAACATCACCAATGCAGCGGAAGGGTTGAAATTTGCCGGTATGGTAACTGCGGCAATATGGACAGATATCGACAACGATGGCTGGCTGGATTTGATGATTACAGGCGAATGGATGCCGATACAAATTTTTAAAAATGATCGGGGCATTTTAAGTCTAGCACAAACAAAAGGTTTATCAACGGCTACCGGTTGGTGGAACAGTTTGGCACAAGGCGATTTTGATAAGGATGGCGACATAGATTTCATTGCCGGCAACCTTGGGTTAAACAACATCTTCCAGGCATCACAACAAATGCCAGTGACTGTTTATGCAAAAGATTTTGATAACAACGGCTATGTAGAATCTATGTTGAGTTATTATTTGGATAAGCAGCCATACTCGGTGGCTGGAAGGGACGTGATTGCATCTGTGCTACCTTCAATAAAAAAGAAGTACGACACTTACGGGAAGTTTGCTACAGCCAATTTTAATGAAATATTTTCTGGCGAACAATTAAATGGTTCCGTAAAGCTACAGGCAACAGGTTTTGCATCTGTATATGTTGAAAACAAAGGAGGAATGGATTTTGAAATGCACCCGTTACCGGTGCAGGCACAGTTTTCTCCCATACAAACTATGCTGGTAAAGGACTTTAATGGTGATGGCAATCTGGATGTACTCACAGCAGGAAATAGTTTTAGCCCTGATTTTATGATTGGGAGGTATGATGCCTGCAGGGGTTTATTGCTGTTGGGAAATGGAAAAGGTGCTTTTGTACCAGTAATTAATCAGCTAAGTGGATTAAACATTTTAGGTGATGCGAGGCATTGCGCTTTCATAAGCATCAAGGATAAACTTTGTATGCTTGCTGCAATAAACAGTGGTAGGTTGCAAGTGTATGAATTACAAAAGTGATGTAGTCGGAATGTAAATAACACCGGTTGTTACGCTGAAAGGGGCATCAAAGCTATCCGGCAATGAGAAATGAAAGTAAAGCATAAGACCCGGCCGGTTCAAAAAAATGGCAGGCTTTAGCCGTGATAAAAAGGTGGCTAAAAAGCAGTAAATATCTCCAGGCCGGCTGGTCAATAAAAAAAGGAAAGCAACGGAAAAAAAAGAAAACACGTTTATGATTATTAAAGAGATTATACCAATAGTGTTAGTGCTTTTTTTAGGTATGCAAAGCTGTAAGCAGCCTGCTTACAAAGCTCCGGTAGATGCATTGTTTACAAAAATTTCGCCGCAACAATCCGGTATTCACTTCATCAACACCATTACAGATGATTCCTCCTTTAATGAATTTACCTATCGTAATTTTTACAATGGCGGCGGTGTAGCCATTGGCGATATCAACAACGATGGGCTGCCCGATGTTTTTATGACGGCCAATCAGTTGCCCGATAAATTATTTTTAAATAAAGGCAATTTTAAGTTTGAGGATATTACTACTTCGGCAGGCATCATTAAAAAACACAAATGGAGTACCGGCGCTACTATGGCGGATGTAAATGGGGATGGATTGCTTGATATTTATATTTGTACAGCAGGAGAAGTGCAGGGCGATCTGCGTAAAACTGAATTGTACATCAACCACGGAAATTTAGAATTTATCTTTATATGCGCCGAACTTAAGGTTCTCAATATACTTTCTCGTAGTTTATCAACGGGTTGAAACCCATTGTTACAATATTAACCGCGGCTACGCCACTTTACACCGAATTGCGGAAATCATTAAGAATTTGTCGACCATTCCGGCTCAGGCAGCCTTGATTTTTTAACGCCCATTGAGCTGTTTTTCCAGCACTTTTTATTTGAGGCTATTCTTGCGGCTTGCGATTGCAATGGATATCAATTCGAAATCTACAGTTCACTGTTTTATCCCTTGCGCAGTATACTAACCTGTAGCTGTGGCAATTGGAGCCACAGTACCTGTCATATTTCTAATGCAGGTGCAAGCGCTGTTACCGGCCCTTATACCGGGCAACCCTATACCATTATGAAATCAAACTTCATGGTAAAGGGCCCCGGGCATGACTCTTTTTTAAGAATAAACAAGGTAAAGATTGGATAGTGTATCATGGCTGGGACACCGCTTTTACAGCAAGGTATCCCGGGATTGATCGCATTTTTGTAAAGGGAAATAAAATAACAACTGACGGACCCGCTTTTTCTGATCAGTATATTTTTAAAGAATAGTAACATCTTGATTTATTGAGTAGTAACGGCTGTAAAATATCTTTCAAAAGACTTTAATATTTGTACAGTATCTCATTCACCTTTTAGTTTTATCCCAAGCTGAATCGACTTTCAGTAAGTTTCCGAATTATCTGGCTGTGTTAACTGAAATTTATGCAAAGGCTTTTTAAACAGTGCCAATGTATTTCAGTGTTCGTATTGGTGCGGTAAAAGATTGCAATAAAGATTCTCAAAAACGTTACATTGTCGGTATTTTGAATTGCCGGAGTTCCGATTTTTATCTTCAAAACCAGATTAGATTGCCATAATCTAATTTAAAAAGACAAATGGACTAACATAAATAACCATTCAATATTAGTCTTTGCAATGCCAATATAATTGTAAAATATGCTATTTAAGTGCTTTATAATGAAATCTTCTAAGCTAATTTAGTGGCTTGTAATTTACCCTGTTTTTGAGACTGCCGAAGCAGTAAATTTGTGAATATCCTGAGGTGATTTTTTACACAAATTAAGCTAATGCAATCTCACGATTATTTCGTAAAAAATTGATCAAATTTTATATCATCAATGAAACACCATATTCTTCTTTCTATCCTTTTGCTTACCATCCTTGACAAAAGCATTGCGCAGCACATTATCAACAACAACTACAAAGAAGTGAAGCTATCCTCTACACGTGCAGAAATTGTTTTAAACAATCAATGGTTATTTCAACCAGCAATAAATGGTGCTGCTGCAAATCCGGTTTCTTCAGACTGGTCGCATATAAAAGTGCCGGCTTCGTGGATGAGTAAAGGAGTGGTTAGTAGCTCCATAGCAAACCTTGCAGAATTATCCAAAGCGTGGTACCAAACCGAAGTACTGATCCCGAAAAGCTGGAAAGGAAAAACAACCGAAATCATCCTCACTAAGGTATCCACTGATGCCATTATTTATGTAAATGGTACTCTGGCCGGGCAAATACAATGGTACAGTGGAGCAGTTGACATCACCAATCTTGTTGAATATGGGAAACAAAATCAAATCCGTATATTGGTAATGGCCTCTGCCAACGAAGGGGAAATTCCGGTACTGATGGGAACGGCTACCACGCAGGTTACTTTCACCAAAGCTACTTTAGCAAACAAGGGTATCATTGGCGATGTGTTGCTTTCCTGCAGGCCATCAAATACTTTTATTACCGATGTTTTTGTACAACCTTCTGTTAGGCAAAATAAAGTAGATGTAGCAGTTGAAATAGTGGGAGTAAAAAAGGCAGGACCAATATCGGTAACAGCAAACATGCTGAACGAACAGGGAATATCCGAAAGGAAATTTAGGACCACTATAAATGTACTGGCAGCCGATACGCAATCAGTAAAACTTTCTTTTGATTGGGCTAATGCCCGGCTTTGGGATTTGGATAAACCAGAACTATATACCTTAAAATTAAAAGTAGCGGGTAAAAATTTAATAGATGATGAGTATGCACAAGAGTTTGGTTTTCGTGAGTTTTGGATTAATGGTAAACATTTTTTTCTCAATGGTAAAAAAATTAATCTTCGTCCACATTTATTTGTAGGTGGTAAAGGTATGGATGAATTGATTGATGCAAGTATTGATGGCATCCGAAAAAACGGTTTTAATATAAGCGAAATTTGGCCCAATAATTTTGATGAAAGAGGCTCTCTTGAACATACGGAGCAAATGATGAACCGTGCAGATAAAAAGGGGTTTTTGTTGATGGGAGTTGCTTTGCCTTTTGTAAATTATATAGTCGACAAAAACTGGAGTTTTCAATGGAATAAACCTGGTATAAAGGAGAGTTTTGAGCAAAGGATGAAAATTGCTTTGCGCCGTGATAGAAACCATCCTTCAGTTGTAATGTGGACCACATCGGGCAATTTTTTTGGCAACACACAAGATCAGAATCCGTTTAACATTGGTCGTACCAACTGGATTAACGATAACCCTACGTTTCAGAAAAATGCAAAAGCTGGTATAGAAGCGATCGACATCATAAAAAAGAACGATCCAACCAGACCGGTGTTTACCCACCATGGTACTTATGTTGGAGATGTGCATACGCTCAACTTTTATTTAAACATGCTGCCGCTACAGGAAAGAGAAGAATGGATGTCTCTCTATTCGCAAAATGGGCAAATACCTTTTATCGGAATAGAATTTGGAACGCCCTTACACTGTACTTTTTTACGAGGGCGAAATGGTTTTGGTAATAACATAAAAACGGAGCCCTGGGTTACCGAATTTACCGCAATGTATTTGGGTGATAGCGCCTATTTAAAGGAGCCTGAAAACTACCGGCAGTTAATAGCAAATCATTTTATTTCCGCCCAAACTTATCAGGAATGGCCGGGCCCTGTAATAATGGAAAAAATGTGGTCGTTTCAGCAAATACAATCTCTTTTTACCACCAATACCTGGCGCAGTTGGAGAACTTACGATATGCCGGGTGGCATGCTGCCCTGGAATGATGGGCATGGCTGGACAAGAACGGATACAGCAGCTACAATAATTAAAATGAATGCCTTCGAAACCGGCAGAAAAGGCATGTACTATCCAACAGCTACGGTTGCAGAAATGTATGAAAAACTGCCACCAGCATATACCATACAACCGGGTGGTAAAGCTTTTATAGAAAACAACAATGCAACCCTGACCTATATAGCCGGAGCTGAGGCTGCCTTTACTGCCAAAGACCATCATTTCACAACCAATCAATTGGTTGAAAAGCAAGCCTTTTTTTTCAACGATACAAGAGAAGCCCAATCCTGTGTGTGGAACTATAGCGTTACCATCGGTGATAAAATAATAGCTGAAAATCAAGGTAAGCTCATCATTCCTGTGGGGGATAAAAAAGGTGAAAAAATAAACTTCACCACTCCGGCTATGTTGATTGATTTTAAAACAGAAGGGAATATTAATTTAAATGCACGCATTGGAAATGTATTGCATGCTGATACCTTTAATTTCAGGATTTTTAAAGATGAAGCAATTACTGCCAACAAGAAAGTGAATGTATTTGATCCGGTGGGCAAATCAACAGACATGCTGATGGCATTGGGTTATACGGTATTGCCCTGGAAAGGAGATCCGGATATTCCCTTTTTAATTATTGGCAGAGATGCACTTTCTAAAAACTATGTACTTCCCTTTTCGTTGCAAAAATTTGTAGAGCAGGGCGGTAAAGTATTGGTGCTTAATCAACAGGATTCCGTGCTTGAAAAACGTGGTTTCCGCATTTCAAAATATGTATCAAGATATGTATTTCCTGTAAAAAATAATCCACTTACTAATCAACTGGATGAATTGGATTTAAGAAACTGGAGTGGCGTAGGAACCATGATAAATCCTTACCCGGATTATATGAACAATGCCTATGAAAAATCTCCTGATGAATCACCCCTCTATGGTTGGCATTGGGGCAACCGGGGTAGTGTGGCAACAAACGCTATGGAGAAGCCACACAACAGTGGCTGGACTCCTTTGCTGGAATGTGAATTTGATATGGCTTACTCGCCCTTGATGAAATTAAATGTAGGGAAAGGCGCCTTAACCTGGTGCAGTCTTGATTTGGAAGACCATGCTACACAAGACCCTGTAGCAGCAATTGTAGCAAATCGTTTAATCAGTTATGTGCAAAATGCAGTACCTGTTGTAAGAAATAAAAATACCATTTTCATTGGCGATGGAAACGAAAAAAAGCTGCTGGATGATGTAGGGATAAACTATAGAAAGGCGGATAAGGTTGATGCTTCTGCAGAATTAATTATCTGCGGAAACACTACAGCAGAACAAGAAAAAGCATTGGCTCAATATGCGCAAAATGGTGGTAAAATATTGTTGTTACCCAAAGCTAAGCCTGGCAATTATTTCGGTGCTGAATATGTATTGGATGAAAACTTTGATGGAGGAAAAACCATTGCCGACTGGTCATTAACCAACGGACTTTCAATATCAGATATTCGCTATCGCACTGTAGCGGCAACCATAAAAATTGACAGTGGTTGCGATATTTCATTGGATGGATTATTGGGTAGAAAGCAGTTGGGCAAAGGGGAAATTATTTACTGCCAGATAGATCCCAATCGTTTCAATGCAGATAGCCTTACCTATTTTCGTTTTACCAGGTGGCGTGCCACGAGGGCTTTTGCGCAAGTAGCTACCAACCTTGGTGCTACCTTTACATGTGATTTAAACATTTTTAAAGAGGAAAAAAAAGAGGTTACTCATATTGATTTGGATAAAACCATCTGGAAAGCGAAAATAACCGTATTGTTGCCTGCTGCTGATGATATGGCTAATAAAATTAAAGACCCGGGCATATCAAAAGAAGCTGCCCGATTGCTACAGGAAACAGCCGATGAAAGCTCCATGATCAATACCAATGTACCCATGACAAACGCCGATGAAATCAATACCATTTTACAAAGCAACGATGGGGAAGTGGTGTTTAGAAAAACGATTGATATTCCCGATAATATGGCGGGTAAAGATTTGGTATTAAACCTTGCTGCAATGGATGATTTTGATAATACTCATTTCAATGGCGTAGCCGTTGGTTTTACAGATGATAAAGTAAAAGAAAACTGGAGTTTTGTAAGAACCTACACCGTTCCTGGGAAATTGGTAAAGCCCGGCAAAAATGTAATTGCCATTCGCATTTGGGATTGGTATGGCGGCGGCGGGATATTTAATTCATCGCCAAAAAGGGAAATTACTTTAAAGCAAAAGCCGGCTGAACCTGTTGGCTTATATCATTCTGATTATAGAACCGATTTTGAATTGGGCGATAATCCGTTTCGATACTTCAGGTGGTAACTTTATATAACAAAAATTCAATTTGATTATAAATTGGCATTTAAAAAAAATGGTATAAAGTTTACACATCCCTTTTTTTGTAGTTAGGCCATTGAGCGGAGAACTTTACAGCCTGGGCAAGTATCTTTCGCACCGTTTTTCAAGAAAATCTTTTTCGTAAAGGTCGAATGTAAATTTCCCTTTCCCACTTAAGGCAATATTTTGAGCAACAGCGCTAATAGACTACAATTACAATACTTGTGCTAAGTTAAGTTTGAATTGTCAATGGTCAATACTTTACCATTGTGAATATACGCTTGGCAAATGGGTACTTTATTTTCTTCTTAAGATGACACTAGTGCTGTGTTAACTTTAAATTGACCCACTATTTACTTTGCAATACGATTGTTACTATTCATTTTGTTTAAGAATTTAGTTTTATTAAATGCTAATTTGATGGAATAAAATGCCAATTCATATGAATGAAAAGGTAGGAATTTTACTGTCCTTTATCTTAGCTATGTCGAAAATCTTTTATTTAATACCTAACGATTGCTAACTTGAACCAAACCGAAAAAAAATATCAGGAAGCACAGTTAATCGCCTTACTCAACGAAAGCAGTGAATGTGCTTTTCAATTATTGTATGACCGCTATCGCAATGGTATGTATAAAATTTTTATGCTTCCGTAACAGCTATATATGGCTCCAGGGCTGCAAATGGGGTCGTAGTCAGTGCAACAAAAAACGGTAAGTCTGGTAAAACAAATGTAAATCTTGATTATTACCATGGGGTTCAATCGATGACGAAAAAACCCGACATGATGAATGCCACCGAAGGCATGCTTGTTAGAAGAGGTGCGTTGTTGCAAACTATATCAGACGGTGGATTTTATGGCCGTGCATTTCTTACGGAAGCATTTAATCCTTTTTCTATTGCTACGATTCCAAACTTTAAAAGTGTAGAAGGGCAGGATGAATTATTTCGGTCTGCACCTATACAGGATTTAAACGCTTCAGTTAGCGGCGGAAGCGAAAAACTTCGTTTTTTGGCCTGCGCTAATTATATTAAGCAAGATGGTATTTTTAGGATAACAATGCCCAACGTATATCATCTCGTTTAAATTTAGATGCAACAATTAAATTCCGCTTAAAGGTTGGTTTAACGTTTGCCTATTCCAATCAATGGGGCAATGCCGTTGAGGACGGCAATCCATTTCAAGGAACAGTTCTTCAAGCACTTGTTACAGAGGCCTGCAACAAGGTTTACAATGAAGATGGTACCTACTTTGGGCCATTAGCTCCAAATGGTCAGCTACAGGGTTTTTGGAATAGCCGCAACGGGGTTTATGAGGCTGACAAAAACCTCCCGCCAACAATTCGGAACAGAACAACCGGAAATGCATTCGCTGCATATCAAGTGGTGCCAGGTTTAAAGTTTAAAACATCCATCGGTATAGACTGCAATACAATTGACAATCGAAGAATTCATACAGCCCTGCCAACAACAAAGTGAAAATTCGTGTGATTAACCTTTCGCCCTATGCCGGTAATTTAGATGTGGCAGGAAGAGTGATGACTCAAACCACGCCTGGAGTGAATTTATTTTCAGGATTGGCATATAAGGTCAACAATGCATCTCAGGAATTGACACCAGGGTCTTACAGTCTTGAAATAAAGGAATCTGGCACCGGAACTATTTTGAGTTCTTTTACAGATGACAATCAGAATCCTCCAAGGATCCAACCTTCATCAACTTCAAGAGCTAACTTTTCTATGCTTTTTGAAGGTGGCAAGATTTATACAATTGTTATTAATGGCTACAAAACACCAACATTAGCCACAGTGGGCCAACCGGCGCAGCCTTTAGTTGTGAGTGCAGCCATCAATCTCTATTTTTAAAGAATAATACGAGTTACGATTTAGAGCTTGAAGACAAGAGCGAGGGCAAAAACAAGGCATCAAACATTTCTTAGGCAACCTTAAACTTATCGATAATAAAACAGGTTTTTCATACAGCAGCAAGTATAGTCCGAGCCGGGTGTATTTAAAATTGTCGCAGCCCGGTGCAGGTTTGCCAACCTTTTTTATTTGGTTTTTAGTAGAAAAGAACCTGAACAAGGTTGGCAACCCTTCCGACAATTTTAAATGCACCCTCCGAGCCTACCATTCCTGGAAGGCTCAATTTTACTTCTTTGAGAAAGACCTTTTTGCACAAAATTTATAGTTCCATGTTAAAGTTGACATAAGAGATATTCATTCCAATTAAGTGCAACTTGTACCTCAACTGTGCTCCTGGCGCATTCACTTTGTAGGTGGATTCGAAATACTTTATTTATGCCAACACACCGTTTTAAAAACTAAACTCTAAAGCTTGTGTATAAAAAAGCGATACTCCTTTTTCCTGTCTGTCCATTGCCAGTGTTGGCCCAACAACCTGACTGCTTTGCTGATATAGCGAATAAGGTTTCTGCCATCAGAACAAATCTGTCGAAGGCAAAAATACCAACGCTTCTACCCAATATTCAATTGCCCTTCACAAGCGGAGGCAAGGAAAGATTTGCACCGATGAATCGCCTTGACACGCAAGAAGAATTACAACTCGAACCACAGAAATACTGAACCAGATTTTCCTCCTGCTTAAAAAACCATACATCGCCAGTTATCAAAAGTAGCATAAGCATCGCCATAAAAGAATTCAACTGGCGGATAGAAAAAACAAGGACAGCAAAGATTTTTTATCAGTAGTAAACCGAAAACGATCCTGCGAGAAAGTTGTTGTTCCTCACAATAGTCCTCCACTTGGTAAAGCCAGTCACTACTATCAAACTAACTTTATGGTTAGTGACAGTATGCTAAAAAAAGGAAGCCATTTTTATTGCCTTTAAAGCAGTAGATTTTACGCCGCATGTATTCGTGAATGGCACCAATATTGGATTACATGAAGGGGCCTTTGCGCCGTTTGAATTTGAGGTTTCTCAAAACGCGATAAGAGGGAAGAATTCGTTATTAATCAAAGTCAATAATGATTATCCGATGCCCGTCCATGTGGGTGATGATGGCAAAAAGTTGGATGATCGGCTGCTGAAAATTCGCACATTAAAAAACCAGCCAATGCTACAGTTAACCTAACCAATATTTTTTGGGAAATTAGTTTGAATAAAGGCGATGTGCTATAATTTTGTAGTACCACATTAAAGGAAGACGCAATAATTAATCCGGTTAGAGCTAAAAACAACAACTAAATTTTTCCGGATTTTATAAGACACGCTAAAAAGATCAAAATAAAAGTACGAATGCACAGTTTAAAAATATTTTTGAATTGCGCCAGCAGGTAAGGTTTGAAGTTGAAATAAACATAATTTAAAATTATCAAAGTATTATGGCAAAGCCAATGTGCATTGCTCTGATTATTTTTTCTGTAATTATCAATGCAGTTCAAGCACAGAGCAAAGTTTCAATACCAAAAAAGTCAAAAAGTATTACAACCGGATTTACCAATGCTGGCAGTTTCGGATTCTCACCGGCTGCAAGCGGCATAGAAAATACCCATGCCCTGCAACGTGCTATTGATAATGAAGGTACCGTTGTGGTAAGCATGGCGGGAGTTTACAAAATGGCCGGTACTGTTTATATTGGGAGCAATACATCGCTAATTTTTGGCAATAGTGTATTCCTTAAAAAGGTGGGTGAAAAAGGACCCTTTACGCATGTTTTACTTAACAAAGGCGCATTAACTAAAACCTACGATCATAATATTAACATCCAGGGTTTGCAGGTAATCGTTAACGGCATCGATAAAAACTTTACTGAAGTGTATGGATTACGTGGGCAAATCGCCTTTTTTTATGTGAAAGATTTAAAGATTGAACGCTTCCGTTGTATGGATTTATCAAAAATGCAGTTTGGTATCCATGTCTGTACTTTCGAAGATTTAATCATTCATGATATTGTAATTAAAGGCGATAAAGATGGGGTACATCTTGGCCGTGGCAAGCGGTTTACCATCAGCAACGGCGTATTTGAAACCTTCGACGACGCCATTGCACTAAACGCCCATGATTATGCCACTTCCAATCCTGAGCTGGGTTGGATTGAAGACGGTCTTATTGAAAATTGCCATGACGTTACTGCTGAAAAAACTACCGGCTATTTCTGCCGGATACTCGGCGGAGCGTGGATTGACTGGAAACCGGGTATGGAAGTGCAGCAATCGGATGCGGTAGTTTCAAACGGACACATTTACAGGGTTCAGGCAAAACCCGATGGAACCACCTATCAATCAATAACGCAACCTACACATGAAACAGGCAGCAAACAATTGGATGGAATAAACTGGGGCGTGGTACAAGATGATGTAACTTATACTGCTGGTGTTCGCAATGTGGTATTCCGGGATATTTTTCTTGAGAAGCCGAGGACTGCATTTTCGGTTCATTTTGATAATGACAAATATAGCCGCTCTTATTATCCGGGGGCTGCTGTGCCGGTTCAGGAGCAAATTAGTTTCGATAACATCAGGGTGTTGCATAACAAGCATACTGACTTTTTATCGATCAATACCCCCATGGATGTTATTACCATCACTAATTCTGTTATCGGAAACAACCGAATCAGTTTTCATGGCAATAAGGCAATGGGCGACTACCTGAAAACTAAAATCAATTTGATTGGCTGTGTATTTAAACAAAAAGGAATGATGGAACTGGTTGTAAACAGTGTTGAACGCAAAGAAATTCTTTTAAAAACCAGTTCCAGTATTGAATTGTATGAAGGTTTTTCGGCACGGGTAGCACAAGGTTTGGGCAATATTGTGGTGGAGTCGGATTTAACAGGATTAAAAAAGTGACCGCTTTTTTGAGGGTTAAGCATTTGCGTTTTCAGTGAAGCGTGGTGTAATGGATTTTTAATTAAAGAATAAGCAAGAAATGAGGATATAGAAAGTCATTATTCGGAGTGAAGAAGATAATACCGGCGAAATAAAGATAACGGCATCTGGAGTAAAGCCAGCAATCATAAACCAGGAGTAGTTAAAATGACGTAAGGTCCTTTTGTGCCGGTTATTTACAAATACAAATTATAGTCAACAAATGAAATCTACAAAACACCTGATCTTTTTCCTAAGCATATCCTGGTTACCCTTGTTTTTTTGTGCTCAAGGAGTACAACAATTTGCATCGCTGGAAAATTTTAAACTGGAAAACGGAGTTACTATCAGGAATTGTAAAATCGGCTTTCGCACATATGGTCAATTAAATAAAAGTCGTTCCAATGCGGTGCTTGTTTGCGGCTGGTTTACAGGGCAAAGCGAAGGGGTTTCCTCCACATTTATCAACGGTGGTTTACTGGTCTCAACATGGTAGTTATAGTATAGACTATAGTCCAAGGCTTTAGCTTCTACAAATGTTTTCAAATAATGCAGATGATCAATAAAAAAATCGGCGAAGCCACCATTTGTACTTTCAGTCCTGTTTTAAACCTATGGGTTTCTAACACGTAGTATTTGAGTTGATAAAAGTCGATTTTTGATGATAGTAGCAGATGCTTTCGGTAATGGCATTTCGTGTTCGCCGTCAAATTATAAGATAGCCAACTTTCCTGAAGAATCGGTTAAGGATATGCTGAAATCACTATATCAATTGATAACAAAACACTTGGCTATTAACCATCTGCATCTTGTGATTGACATTTCTATGGGTGGCATGCAGGTATTTGAATGGATTTTATCCTTTGCATTATTTATGGACAAAGCCATCGCCATAGTAGGATCGCCAAGGCTTTCGGCTTACGATAAGATATTATGGAATTCAGCGATGGCTGCATTAGAAACGGCCCGCGACTGTAAAGCGTGTTTGCCCGCAGCAAAGCACACCGTAGCGATGATACATGCACTGCATTTATATACGCCAGCATACCGGGCAGAAAAAACAGCTTCGAAACAATATAATGACTTCGCAAAAACCGAAGTTTTATTTAGCAAAAAATTCAGTAACCTGGATTATGCAGCACAACTAAAATCCACGATCTCACATGATGCTATCGGCAGCCGATCATGGCAAGAGTTAAAAGAGCTTATCAAATCAAAAGTACTGGTGGTGGTGGCAACAAAAGACTTAATGGTAAATCCATTGGCGGCCATAGAATTTGCTACTCAACTAAACTTTTCACTTGTTGAATTGGAGGGCAATTGTGGCCACCAAACTACAATGACCTGAGACAAAGAATTATTG
>JBGSMI010000133.1:0-13155 GCA_041740215.1 Ferruginibacter sp. | reverse complement strand
GATAAAATGGGCAATATAAAATTGACAAAACGATATGCAGATGATTTAACAAAAACCGACCGGATTAATATTGCTGGCTTACCCAATGATATTTATACGTTACTGATTTTTAATGGTACGGATTGGGAGAGTCATAAAATCGTAAAGCAATAGCATAATTATATATCTAACAGAAGGATAAGTTTTGAAATAAATCAAAAGGAGGTCAGCTAATAAAAGCTGGCCTTTTTTGTTGTCAGAATATTAGTTGGTAAAAGGCGATTTTCAGCTTCCATGGTACTACGCTGCCATAATTCAACACCAGTATTTAATTAATGAAGCAAAAAAAGTACAGTACCGTATAGTTTAATGTAATTGAGTGGAAAGCTTTCTTCGGTTACGACAAAAAATATTTTCTCAACGAAATAGATTTAGCAATTCGTAACTTGGCAAACCCGGACTTGTATAAGCGTTCGGCAATTGTTCCGTAGGACACAAAAGAACTTTGGGAGTTAGAAAAAATGTCAATGCATGAAATCAGAGAAATAAACCCTTTATACTGGAAACATTTAAGCGACACAGTTTATAAAAGCCACACACACGAAGACGGTTTTTATGTTAGTGCGACACAAGACCATAAAAGCAAAAACAAACTGGACTTTCAAATCGACCATAAAACTGCGTTAAGCAAAGGAGGACTTACTAAAATTGTTAACTTGCAACTATTAACACGAAAAGAAAACGCAACTAAATTAGCAAACCTGTTATTATATCAGAACAAAGAAAAATATCAAAATATAAATTCAATTAAAATGAGGCAATTACTGTGTATCATAATTATTACAACACTTTTATCCTGTAATCAGAAAGACGATAAATATTACATGCCTGCAGAATGGGAACCACACGATGCTGTTTGGCTTGGATGGGAATCGGATAGCACAATTGGCTTTTATCCAGTTGTAACGGAGATGATAAAAACACTTACGCCACACGTAACAGTGAAAATCGCTTTCGATTCTGACAGTTTGATGCAAAGCGCAATAGAATATTTAACAAGGCAGAAAATTGATACTACAAATATCAAATTCTATACAATGCCAGGCGACCGATACTGGATTAGGGACAACGGTGCTGCTTTTTTGGTAAACGGAAACGGAGCATTAGGCGCAGCCGATTTTGGTTGGAACAGTTATGGGTTTCCGCAATTTCTGAAAGAAAAGTATAATAATAATCAGGATAGTATAAGCAAATATCTTAATAATCGTTTGCCTTCTATAAATCAATCAGGAATGTTAGATAGCTTGATGGCTATAGCAGAAGGTGCTAAAATTCTGAAAACAAATATTGTTACCGAAGGTGGAAATATAGAGGTAAATGGAAAGGGAACACTTATTGTTTGCGAGTCGGCAATGAAAAACCGTAATCCTCATTTGACCAAAGAATTCATGGAAAGTGAATTAAAAAGAGTTTTGGGAGTATCAAAAGTTATTTGGCTTAAACAAGGATTAGCAGACGACCCGAATGGTTTTTATAGACGAATAGTAGGCAACTATGTTGGTGGCGGTGTTCAACATTCAGATGAATTTGTTCGGTTTTCAAGTGCAAATACTATTTTATTAGCTTGGGTAGATGAGTCAGAAAAGGACTTGAATCCAATTAATCAAATGAATTATCAACGCCTCAACGAAAGTTTTCAAATATTGAAAAATGCAACTGACCAGGACGGCAAACAATTTAATATCATAAAAGTTCCGTTACCCGATTTAACGACTCAAAAAATAACTGCGACAAAGGAATATTCCAACGAACCATCTCTTGACATTCCTGCCAATCGATTTTATATTTCGGAAGCTCCTGTAGTTGGAGATACTTTACTTCGGGTGCCAGCTTCAAGTTATATGAATTATTTGGTGACCAACGGACTTGTACTGGTATTGAGTTACATTGCTGTAGGTTCTTCAAAAGAAAAAGAAGACCGGGTACGAAAAATATTTGAAGCCCAGTTCTCAAACAGAAAAATTGTGTTTATAAACGCTATGCCACAAAACTGGGACGGCGGGGGTATTCATTGTTCAACACAACAACAACCAGCAAGAAAACAGTAAAATGTAGTTGTTTGAGAAAAATCATTTAATACCGGTTTAATAATAGCAACTGCCCATAATATTTAGTTGTTTAACCGATAACCCAAAGAATTAAAATCACTCAAAACAACAACGCAAAAGTCCCGAATCATCAGGAATCGGGCCTTTGCTAGTTTTCGTCAATTTATAAGTCACCTATTTTTGGGTTCTCAACCGTGAAAGCAGTCCACGCCGCCCACTTGTTACTCCTACAAATGTAGATGTACCAACTACTGCTTCAACAGCATTTTCAAGTAATGCGGTTTTTCATTATCTTCAAAAGAAAATCACAATGAATCAACCTCAACGTCTGCAAATTGGCAAGGGCCAGATCAGCGGATATATTTCTATTTTTTTATCCATATTGGCTTTGGTAAGTATAGTATGCTTTGTATTTCCCGAACAATTAACCACGCCTGAATTTAGGGAAATATATACGGCAGCATCCATGCAGGTATTAATCAAAGTAGTAATTGTAGCCGCTTTTATTTTTGCGTTGGTAAGTTTTTTATTGAGCAAAAGAGTAAAGTGGGCACTAACTGGTTCGGGCATTGCTGCTGCTGCTATCGCACTCGGCGCATTTAGTGTGCAAGGGTCAGCCGTTCAAAAATCGAATTGGTATTTTGGACTTGACTGGATGCTGCTGGATTTATTATTGATGACATTGATCTTTATTCCCATCGAATTGTTTCTGCCAAAGAATAAAGAACAAACAAAATTTCATACAGAATGGCGTACCGACCTGGTTTATTTTGTGATCAGCCATTTATTCATACAATTCTTTGGCATCATCACCCAAAAACCAGCCGTTGTCTTTTTTGGATGGATCGGGCTCGACCACGTACAAGCCTGGATACAACAGTTGCCATTTGCAGTAGCGCTGCTCCTTGCTTTTTTTACCACCGATTTTTTTCAGTATTGGGCACACCGTATTTTTCACAACCAGGTCTACCTGTGGCGCTTTCATTCGGTACACCATTCCACGCAACACATGGACTGGCTTGCCGGCAGCCGCACCCATTTTATTGATATATTTTTTACAAGGGCCATGACGTTTATTCCGCTGTATGTGTTGGGGTTTTCACATTCAGTTTTTAATACTTACATAATTTTTATTGCGGTTCATGCCGTGCTGATACATGCCAATACCCGCATCAATTTTGGGTTCTTAAAATACCTCATCACCACACCGCAGTATCATCACTGGCACCATTGCGAAGACCCCAGGTATTATGGTAAAAACTTCGCTTCCATATTCCCGTTTATTGACAGGATGTTTGGTACTTATTATCTGCCCGGAAATGTTTGGCCGGAAGGAACGGGCGTACATGAGTCGCAATACCCAAAAGGTTTCATCAGGCAAACGATGTATCCTTTTACCAAAAGCCCCTTTGATAATAATTTAGAAATGGACGAACGAAGCGATAGGTAATATTGATTCTATTGGCATCACCGTTTCCATGTGTTGGCAGGATTGCAGGATCGCCCAATCATTTGCTAATGATCATAGCGGCTGAAAATACTTGTTTCCTTTTTGCTGTATATTTAATTTAAGTTGCCAGTTACGGTTGCATCCACACCGTTTACTACAAATTTATTCCAACCATCAAAACTATTTTTTAGATTTAAGGAATAAATATTATTCCTTATGACATCACGCAGGTCGTTCTTAAAAGAAAGTTCGGTTGTATTGGCAGGCTCATTATTGAGTGCTAAAACAGCCTACTGCTTTTTTACATTCAAACCTAAGCATGTAATTATCATGGGCGCTGGCTTTGCAGGTTTGGCTGCTGCCAATGCACTCGTAAAAAAAGGCATTAAAGTAACGGTGTTGGAGGCCCGCAATCGCATTGGTGGCAGGGTTCATTCTTACAATATTCCGGGTGAAGATTTAGTGGTAGAATTAGGCGCCGAATGGGTGGGCAATTCGCATACCCGGATAAAAGAATTGTGCCAGGAGTTTAAATTAGAATTGATGAACAACCAGTTTGAAACACACCTGACTTACAAAGGCAAATATGCTGCCAATGGACAGTGGAATTATTCTGATGAATGGAATGCAAAATGGAAAGCGATTTTGGAGAAATATGAACGCATGACGCTTGCGCAGAAAAAGCAAATTGATCGGTACGATTGGTGGCGCTACCTCGTAAACAATGGTTGCGACGGGCGTGACCTTGACATTCGGGAATTATTAGACAGTACTGACTTTGGAGAAAGTATTCGCCATGTGTCCGCCTATGCAGCGCTGGCAGAATATGCGGAAAGCAGCGAGAAAAACGAAATGGATTTTAAGATCAAAGGTGGCAATGGTAAGCTGGCAGAAAAACTGGCGGAAACTGTTGGAGAAAAAAATATTTTACTCAATCATATCGTAAGTAGGGTAGATCAAAGAGGCACAACGGTAAAAGTGACCTGTAAAAACGGCACCACATTTACTGCAGATAAAGTAATCTGTACACTACCTACTTTTTCTATCAATAAAGTGGAATGGTTGCCAGCGTTGCCACCTGAAAAACTGCATGCCATAAAATCTTTACAATATGCCAGAATCAATAAGCATCCGGTATTGTTCAATGAAAAATTCTGGCCCGAAGATTTTGATATGGTGACAGATTTGCCTGCACATTATTTTTACAATGCTACTAAAAATCAACTCGGCACAAAAGGAGTTTTAATGTCTTACACCATTGGCGACAAAGCTGCCGTGATCGCCAATCAGGATGATGCTTTTCATAGTTCCATCATCCGGCAGGCACTGCAACCTGCTTTTGGAGATGTTCAACAAAAAATATTGAGTCATACAAATTACTATTGGGGCAACGATGAATTTTCAAGAGGTGCCTATGCGCTGTACCAACCCGGACAATGGTTTACCATTATGCCTGTTTTAAAAAAATCATTTATGCATACACATTTTGCTGGTGAACATTTGGCAGACTGGCAGGGCTTTATGGAAGGCGCCTTGAATACCGGTGAAGATACGGCAACTGCTGTTGTGGGTTGATGATGATACAATAACAACTGCGGAAAATGAAAGTGCCAATAGCAAAAAAATTTTAGCTATACACTTTGATTAGCCATTTACAGGAATTATATTTAAAGTAAAATCAATAAATATGGCCACTAAAAACAGTGCTGATACCAGCGTAGACATCAACGTTTTTCTTAAAAAAACAGCGGTAGAAACGATCATTACTGATATTGAAAAGGGATTTGTGGAAAAGGGAGGCAGGCCCGTTTACTCAGACATTTATAAAACGGAGAAAGACGAAACCGGGAAAGAGAAGACCTACGAGTACGTAGACTATGTACAGGAAGGAGGTGGTGTGCTGGGCGTAGCGTTGGTAGGGTACACATACGTGCTGGAGCGTTTAGGTTTTCGCTTTTTAAAACTGGCAGGTACCAGTGCAGGGGCCATTAATACCCTGCTGATGGCATCCGTTCAGCCACAGTATTATCCAGGAAAAAACTACCAATACCAGTCAGAAATGATTCTCGACGAAATGCTCTCTTTTGATCTTTGGAAATTGGTAGATGGCCATTGGTTTGCAAAATGGTTGATTAAAACCTTTGTCAAAAAAAGTACTGCCTATTCGCAGCTTAAATTCTTTATTCAGTTTTGTTTGATTGGTGCCATTTTGTACGGCCTCACTTTGGGTATGCTTCGTTTGTACCAGTTTGGGTTCATGCAAAGTTTCATTGACAGCAGCGTTTATCAGCCTGTTTTAATAGCTGGTGCTATTGCGTTTATCATACTCGTTGGTCAATGGGTGTTGGAAATTGTAAACATCAAAAAGCGCAATAAAACTGATGACACCCCCGAGCGGCCTGCCGATAAAAAACAGGCATCCACACTGTTCATCGTTTGTTGGGTGTTCATATTTTTTCTCGCCATTCCTTTCCTGCTCCACCTGGTATTTTATTATGGCATACGCTATGGATTAATTGAACATTTACCAAAGGATGCGATGAATATCGTGAGAGTTGTTTTTCACCTGAGCGGAGGTTTGGCAATGCTGGGACTTGTGATTCTACTAATAGCGGTTGTCTATTTTAAAGGCCGTTTTGCAAGGGCAGGCTTTGGCATCAATCCCGGCAGTAAATTTCTTGAATGGATGAAAGAAATCATGGCGAAAAATAATACAGAAACTACAGAAAAACTGATGGAAGTGATGAATAGGCGACTTAACCCCGGCGACCTGCAATTGCGACCCGATGCTGCCGCCCCTGATAGAACAACGGTGATTAGCAAGCCATTTTTTTCGATAATGGCCAGCGATATCACCATGCAGACCAAAGCAGAGTTACCTCGAAACGCAAAAGATTACTGGGCCAATCCAGATATGGTTAACCCGGCTGAATATGTGAGGGCGTCCATGTCGATACCACTATTTTTTTCGCCCCACAAAGTGCAGGTGGTGCAACTGGTGCAGGACAAAAGTGATGTCTTTAAACAGAGGGCTACATTAGCTGACAGATCGAATGTGCTTAGTAAAGAGGTTTGGTTGGTGGACGGCGGAGTACTTTCTAATTTTCCTATCAACATTTTTCATAACCTGGCGGTTAAGATTGCCCGCATGCCAACCTTTGGCGTAAAGCTGGAAGATGAAAAGCATTTATTGCCGGGAGATGAATACAAACCAGCTAAAATTACAATGGGGACTTTTCTGGGAAACCTATTTTCAACCATAAGATATTATTACGATAAAGACTTTTTGAAACGCAACGCAATCTACGAAAAAGGCATTGCGCATATTGATGTAGAACAAATTAACTGGCTGAATTTTGGTATGTCGGAAGAAACAAAAATTGATTTGTTCAATCGTGGTGCGGCGGCAGCAAAAGTATTTTTGCTGGGTGGCGAATACTATGTAGATGGTCGTTTACGCGATACCCGTATGGTTGCGCCAAATGATCCGATTGGTGAAGCATTTAAAAATGGATTTAACTGGGAAAAATTTAAACAGTTCCGTTTGGAAGCCATTGAAACAGATTTGAAAATGAAATAGGTACGGGGATAAGAAAAAGATAAGTAAAATTGATAGCCTACATAACGGTGGCTGGATTTAATTCACGGCTACAATTCCCGCCACAGCAAAAATCTACTATTATATCTATGGCTACCCTGGACTGGGAAAAAATTTGCAGCAGCCTTATGATATATTAAATCTAACGATAAGTAAAACCCACATTTTTAGAGCAAAGGATTTTCTGTTGCAGGTTGCCTGCAATTGCGGACACGGCTGTTATGGGAATTCGTAGTATATATTCAGATTGTAGGTCAATCAACAATAACGCCATCACTACTCATTTTTTTGACAAAAAAAGTGATAGAATTCAATGTAAATGGAGCTCCCGGTCAGGAATCCTGCTAAGAGATTTTTAAGTGAACCTTGGAAAAAATTAAAGTAAAAAAACTTATGTAGTTTTCAAGGATTAACAATTTTGACGATTTTTTTTGTACTTTTTAGTACAGTTGAATAGAAAAGTGTGACAAAGATTCAATGCCACTGTTTTGTTTAGTAATTTCAAGATACTTTACATCAAAGTGGCCTATACCTTCACTTTTGATCTAATATTGTTCGTACCAGGTAAATTTATCATGCACTATATTTTTTATCTCCCCTTGTAAATATTTTAAATAGGCTGCTGAAACCGGCGTTTGTTTTTTTCCTTTTAGCCAAACCAATCTCCAGATTGTTTTAATTGGAAGACCTTTAACCGGGATAATCTGTAGTTCATCATTATGTAATTCGTTTTTAATGCCAATCAACGGCATGATTGAGTAACCTAAGCCAGCCAGTAAAGCCTGCTTAACAGCCTCGTTAGACGAAAGTTCCATTTTTTTTAAAACAGATATATTGTTTTTTTCAAAAAAACTCTCCATTGTTTGACGGGTGCCTGATCCCTTTTCTCTAAAAATCAATGGTAGTTTTTCAAATATTTCTTTTGGTTTTAATCCTTTCTTAAATGCCGGATTTGATTTGCCTACCAGGTACAATTTATTTTGGAGTAAATCTATTTTTTCAATGTTAAGGGTGGTAGGCAAAATTGATACAAGCGCAAAATCAACTTCGTTGTTTTCCAAACTCTTTAATACTTTATTTTTATTGGTTACATCCATTATTAACTCAATCCCATCGTGTTCTTTCATGAAATCAGATAGAAAAAAAGGCATCACATAATTCCCCGTAGATACTACAGAGATTTTTAGTCTTCCAGTTAATTGACCTTTGTAGGCCAGTGTTTTATAATTGATCGCATACACCTGGTTGATAATATTTTCAGCGGCTTCGGCGATCTCCCGACCAAAATCTGTTATGTAAATTTTACGTCCAACCACTTCAGTTAGCGGTATTTCAAATTGGTCTTGAAAATTTTTGAGTTGAATAGAAACCGCAGGTTGGGTTAAATGCAACTCTTCGGAAGCTTTTGTAACGCTTTGCGCCTGAACAACCTTTAAAAATATCTGTAGTTGATTTAACGTGTAGTTCATAAATATATTTTATGTGTTCCATTACGAAGATATATAAAAACTTATGAATTATGTGTTGCACTTTTGTCTGGTTAAAAATTTAAAAACATAAACAAATGACAAAAATAACAGTAGCAAAAGGCGATGGCATAGGCCCCGAAATTATGGATGCCACATTGGAAATCATTTTGGCAGCCGGTGCCCAAATTGAGATTGAAGAAATTGAAGTTGGTGAAAAAGTGTACCTGGCAGGTAACACGGCAGGTATTGCAGCCGCATCCTGGGATACCATTCGTAACAACAAAATATTTTTGAAGGCTCCCATCACTACACCTCAGGGTGGTGGATATAAAAGCCTGAATGTAACCACACGGAAATTTTTGGGGCTTTATTCAAACGTTCGTCCCTGTATGAGTTTGCATCCTTTTGTGAGCACCAAGCATCCGATCATGGATCTGGTGATTGTAAGAGAAAACGAAGAAGATTTATATGCTGGTATTGAGCACCAGCAAACGGATGAAGTGGTACAATGTCTGAAATTGATTAGCCGCCCCGGTTGCGAAAAGATTGTTCGCTACGCTTTTGAATATGCAAAACAACAAAACAGAAAAAAGGTAACTTGTTTTACTAAGGATAACATAATGAAGCAGACAGACGGTTTGTTTCACCAGGTGTTTGATGAAATAGCAAAGGAATATCCTGAAATAGAAAACGAACATTGGATCATTGATATTGGTGCCGCTAAAATGGCTGATACACCGGAAGCATTCGATGTAATTGTAATGCCTAATTTATATGGTGATGTACTTTCTGACGTGGCCGCACAAATTACAGGTTCTGTAGGACTGGCGGGTTCTGCAAATATTGGCGAGGAGTGTGCAATGTTTGAAGCAATACATGGTTCTGCCCCAAGAAGAGCCGGACAAAATGCGGCAAATCCATCTGGTTTATTGCAAGGAGCTATTATGATGTTGAATCATATCGGACAAACAGCCGTGGCAGAAAAAGTGCAGAACGCCTGGCTAAAAACCATTGAGGATGGCACTCATACTTATGATATTTTTAAAGAGGGAGTTAGTAAACAAAAAGTTGGTACCAAAGAATTTGCAAAAGCTGTAATTGCAAATCTTGGCGAAAAGCCATCCGTTTTAAAGCCGGTGCTGTATGCCAACAATACTGCTTTGAATTTGCCTAAATACATACGTAAACCAGCCGCGGATAAGCAACTGGTAGGCGTAGATGTGTTTGTACATTGGAGCGAAACAAACCCCAACGAACTTGCTGAGAAAGTAAAAAAGATTGAAAGCAACGGAGTACAACTAACGATGATAACGAATAGGGGTATCAAAGTTTGGCCGGATGGCTTCAAAGAAACTTTCTGCACCGATCATTGGAGATGCCGTTTTAAACCAGCTAATGGTGCTGTAATAAATAAGACTTCCATTATTGAGCTTTTGAACAATGCTTTGAATGAAAACATTGATACCATTAAAACAGAAAACCTTTACGAATTTGATGGTAAGGCCGGTTACTCATTAGGACAAGGACAATAACGTAAAACAAGCAAGCAATGAATATACAATTGATAGAAGGTGAATTTAAATCCAGCGAAGCACTGGAATTGATCACCCAGATGATACATGTCAAAATTAAGTTTCATGAAAACAAAATTGCGAAAAACGCAACGGAGGAGGATGTTAAAGGTAGAGAAACTAAGATTAAAAGACTCCAGAAAGACCTGTTTGAAGTAAGAAACAACATTGCCTCGACGAATAAAAGCGTTAAGTTAAAAGCAATAATAAATATCGAGTAACAACAACCCATTCCATAAATTGTTAATGATGCTATTCTTAGGAACGGCATCGTTAACAACTTGTGTGGTTACCGGTAAATGAATGCTTTCAATGGCATTCATTGCGGATGCATAATTTTTATCAATATACTTAATTAAATGGAGCATGGAAAATCAACACATCTTTAAATTGATTGATGGCAGTTTTTCAAACAAAGACAGTCGTGAAATATTACTAAATGTATTTACTGGCAAAATACAATTCCATCAAAGAAAGAACTTTAGTTCGCAGGAGCGCTTTGGAAAAGAGGATGAAACTGCTTTAACTAGAATTCCTCAACTTAAAAAAAGTCTGGAGGATATTTTAAAATTGATTGAAACAGCAGAGACGAGAGGGGAGCAGCTTGAGCTAATTGCAGATGTAAGGATAAAGATAGTTAAGTCAATTAAACATGTTTAGTGTCTGTACATTTGAGTGCATTAGTGCAATTGTTTTCATTCACGAACGAAATTGCGTGCTGAATGCTTTGTTCCCTCCTGGTTTTGCTGTTTGCTGGTAGAAGATCTTTACTTGTGCAATCAAATCAGGATAAGTTTCAAAAACGACCGGTCAATGGATGACCAATAAATTCAGGTTGTTTATCTGCATCAGTTGGCTTAAAGCTTTAATACTAATACACTCACCTAAAAGTAAGTTTACCAACATTGCATCTTACAATTTGTGTACTCCTGTAGCCATTGCATTACACAAAAAAATACCTTTGTCAATAAAAAAGAATAATTAAAAAAGGTAAAAAAATATATGCACTTCGGTATGCGTAACCTATAAAGAATGATTAGTAGTAAAATTGAAATGGCAGCAAGTATCTTAAGAGAGGAAGGAGTTATCGGACTTCCCACAGAAACTGTTTATGGCTTAGCTGGAAATATTTTTAGCGAAAAAGCCATCAGAAAAATATATCAAATTAAACAGCGCCCGTTTTACAATCCATTAATTGTCCATATTAAGGCCACCAAAGATTTAGAATTGATTGCAATGGAAATTCCTTCAATTGCAATTGATTTAGCCGAAAGATTTTGGCCTGGCCCATTAACACTGTTGCTAAAAAAAAGATCTTCAGTACCTGATTTAGTTACGGCTGGTAAACCAACTGTAGCGGTAAGAGTTCCTAACCATCCAATAGCCCTTGCTCTTTTAAACAAACTTGATTTTCCATTGGCAGCACCAAGTGCTAATCCGTTTGGAAAGATTAGTCCGACCCGGGCCGAACACGTAGATGCGTATTTTAAAGATACATTGGTGCTGGATGGTGGCATTTGCGAAGCAGGAATTGAATCAACGATTATTGGATTTAATAACGACGATGTGATTGTATATCGATTGGGATCAATTACAGTTGAAGAAATAGAAAGTATAGCAGGGGTAGTTAAACTGATCAATAAAAATGACAACAGTCCCGAGGCTCCGGGAATGCTTTCAAAACACTACGCACCTTCAACTCCCTTGATTTTTAGTGCGAACATGGAAGAATGCATTGAGCAATTTAAAGGTAAAAAAATAGCCTTGTTACTTTTTAGCAAGACAATAGAAAATATACCAACAGATTGTTTTCAAATGGTATTGTCACCAACTGGAAATTTGAAAGAAGCTGCCGCAAAATTGTATGATGCCCTTCATCAATTAGATAAAATGAATGTAGAATTTATCCTGGCAGAAAAATTTCCTGAAGAAGGATTGGGTACTGTAATCAATGACAAGTTGGGTAGAGCATCTGTCTAAAGTAATGATAGAAAGCAATAATAAAAGGTTCACCATTCCAACGGGTGTATTTAAAATTGTCGCACCACTATACAGGGTTGCCAACCTTTTTTTTAAGTGTTTTTTAAAAGAAAGAACCTGCACAAGGTTGGCAACCCTTCCGACAATTTTAAAGCACCCATTCCAAATGGCGAAACTCTTTTTGCTGACACGCTTTATACATTGAATCTAGTTGAAAAATTCTCCCGAAATGGAGGCACATCTTTGCTAAATACAATTTCATTTTAAAGTGTTGGAAGTCCAACCTTAGAACCAGTGTTCAAAAAAAGCGCTCATTCTCCATGGTCAATAAAACCCTGGTTTTAAATTTCTTGCAATTTTTGAATTTCAATGTATCAGCTTCACCTGCCTTTTAAATCATCAAACCGATAAGCGGCCATTTTCTTTATTGGCATAATGCATTGAATAACTTTTTTTGTTTGTAAAAAAAATAGATTCGATAAACATCTATTATGAAAAAATTTGTGCTATTATATTTAGATCTGTTGTGCTTTTGAGCTTTTTTAATTTCTCTTATAAAAAAAGCCAAAGTTAAATGGGGTGGACTGTTTTTTGCAAATGCAACTACTGATAGACAAATAATGGATAAGCCGGCAGCAATAAGAGAACTACCACACGGACTTTTTTACATTGTTGAACAAAGCACAATTTGCACAAAATTAAATCCTGGTAATTTATTAAAGGAATTTTAAGTTACTACTTTATAAGTCAAAATTAACGGTACCGCAAAAACTACAATTCGGGGTGCCCTATTCATGGTTATACGTAAACTTTTGGAGTAACAAAAATTACAAAATGATAATATTTAGATGATTTATTCTTTCCCTCCAACCCCCTAAATAACTGGAACGATATTCAAATTATAAACAAGGTGGTAAATTTGAAATATCATGGGTAAAAAAGCAAGAAAAAGTCCTCAAGAGAAACAACGAATTCTTGAAGAATCCAAAACATTAGGTTT
>JBGSMI010000132.1:0-17017 GCA_041740215.1 Ferruginibacter sp. | reverse complement strand
GGAAAAGAACGACCGGATGCGCAAGCGTCTGGAAAATATCGGCGAGATCAATCCTACAGCCATTGAAGCTTATACCGAAATGAAGAAGCGCTATGAGTTTATCATGGAGCAAAAGAACGATCTGGTAACGGCAAAGGATAGTTTGATGCAAACCATTCAGGAAGTGGAAGCTACGGCTAACCAGCAGTTCCTGGATACCTTTAATAAAGTAAGGGAGAATTTCCAGAAAGTATTCCAGGCTTTGTTTACAGAGGATGATACGGCGGATATGGTTTTGGTGGACCCGACCAACCTGGCTGATACCGGAATTGATATTGTGGCCAAGCCAAAAGGAAAGCGTCCGTCGTCCATCGGTCAGTTAAGTGGAGGAGAAAAAACATTAACAGCAACGGCTTTGCTATTCGCTATTTATTTAATTAAGCCTGCACCATTCTGTATTTTGGATGAGGTAGATGCGCCGCTTGATGATGCCAACGTTGGTAAGTTTACCAAAATGATCAAGCAGTTTAGTGAAAACAGCCAGTTTATCATTGTAACGCACAACAAACAAACCATGAGTGCGGTGGATGTTATTTACGGCGTAACCATGCAGGAACCTGGAGTTAGCAAGTTGGTGCCGGTGGATTTTAGGTCGTTGAATTAATTATTAATTACACGAATTTTTAAGGCACGAATTACACGAATTTAAAATACAACCCGGCGATTGCCGGGTTTTTTGTAGGAACAGGCCGCGGCCTGTTCTATGAATTGCCGTCTGAATTGCCGTCTGAATCATCGTCTGAATCATCGTCGGGAAATTCGAAAAATCGCCTAATCGTTACTGGGTTAAAGACATCCTATATAGTAAACCCCTCTAAACCTACCCATCGAAACCCTGGGTGTATTTGTGTCGATATTTAACTTCAGCAAGTCTCTTATTTCAACTCATTAATCTGCAAAATTTCAATTACCTGAGTCGTTCCACCCTTACACTTTTTTTAAATTAATTCATCTTAATTCATATCGGCATATTCACAACAAATACCCCTATCTTTCACAATCTATTCACCTTAAAATAAATTTCATGAGTAACGAATCAATCATCATTATTTTAATCCTGGGTGCAATTGCCGGCTGGCTGGGTGGCATATTATTTAAAGGCTCCGGGGTAGGCTTAATTGGAAATATCATCGTAGGAATCATCGGTGGTTTTATTGGCAGTTGGCTTTTTGGTAAATTAGGCTTTCATCTCGGTACGGGATATCTGCGCTATATTTTAGAAGCAGGTATTGGTGCGGCAATCTTACTGGCTATACTTAACCTGGTATTTGGCAGCAGAAGGTAAAGTTTACATTCAATCACCTTCCGGAATTTAGAATGAATATAAAAAGACGCCCTTAAAAAAGGGTGTCTTTTTTTGTGGAAACTGCGCAGTTTTTTTCATACAGGCCTATTTAATTTAAATTATGCTGGCACCTGTATTGGGGTATTTGCATGGTATTCGTATTTCCTGGGATTGCGTTTAGTGTGTCTTATTCTGATAATGCGTATTTCATTTTTTAAAGTACGATAAGCGATTCTATAACTATGCAATTAAAATGCACGGAAACTTCCATCATTATTTAATTTGTATTTATCAGGAGCGAAAAAATCAGGATGGGTAAGCAGTTTATTGATGGTGGTAAAAATGGCTTCTTTTACTTTTTCTGCATTTTGGGGAGAGTCGTTTTATATGTATTATATAGCTTTTATAATTTAACTAGAGGCCCGTTTTGTTCCATTTTATAATGACAGGCATGGATTACTTTTTGCTAAAATATGTTACCACATCTTCATGTAATATATATTCACCGGCTTCTATTTCTGCATCGGCCATTTCTAAGTCTTTGGTATACTCCTCTAATGAGGGTACAGGTGTATTTTCTTTTCGGTTTTTTAAAAAATCTTTAAGCAATTGCACAAATGACTTTTTTTCCTGTTCATTTAAACGGGTAAAATAATCAAAAAGCTCCTGTTCCAATACATTCGCCATAGCGTAAACTTTTACAAATATAATTTTTAATTTTCCATGATAATAGAGATTTTTTAAAGCGATTTAAAGGATAAGTTTCCAAATAGAGTAGAAAGCTCAATTTGGAAAACGTTAGAAAGTCTCGGCGGCAGCGTAGATTTAGGGGTTCTTTTTTTCTTACTTTTGCGTTCTCATGTCAGCACAAAAAATTATTGGTGATTGGAAAAACAAACTCTTCAAACCTGTTTATTGGTTGGAGGGGGAGGAGGATTATTACATTGATCTCCTGATGAATTATGCCGAGCATAAAATATTGCCGGAGAGCGAGGCGGGCTTTAACCTGTCTGTCTTTTACGGTAAAGATGCCATCTGGAGCGATGTGGTAAATGCCTGTATGCGCTACCCGATGTTTGCAGATAAACAGGTGGTGTTGTTAAAGGAAGCCCAGCAAATGAAAGATTTGGAGAAGCTGGAGAATTATATCAAAAATCCATTAGCGTCCACCATTTTTGTAGTAAGTCACAAAGAGAAGACAGTTAATAAAACAACCAGGCTGGGAAAGCTTGTTAAAAAGGAAGCCGAAGTTTTTCTTTCCGAAAAAGTTCGGGAATATAAACTGGTAGAATGGGTAACAGCGTATCTAAAGTCGCAGGATTTTACGATGACACCAAAAGCGATCCTGTTGTTGACCGAACACCTCGGCAATGATTTAAGTCGCATTGTAAATGAGCTGGAAAAACTAACCGTTAACCTTGGCCAACGCAATAGCATCACCGAAGATGATATTGAAAAATTTGTGGGTGTAAGCAAGGAATACAATGTGTTTGAGTTGCAGGATGCACTAAGTAAAAAAGATCTGGGAAAGGCCATTCGCATCATCCAATATTTTGAAGGTAATCCCAAAGCGGCGCCTATTCAAATGGTTCTGCCTGCATTGTATGGGTATTTTAGTAAACTCTACGCTATTTTCGGAATGGCTGATAAAAGTGAAGGCGCTATCAAACACTTGTTTTTCAACAATAGTTTTGCTGCAAAGGATGCATTGGTTGCTGCCAAAAAATACAATTACGAAGGCGTGGAGCGTTCGCTGTTGCTGCTGCACGAATACAATTTAAAAAGTGTAGGAGTCAATAGCACCGGCACTTCGGATGCATCGTTGATGAAGGAAATGGTAGTGAAAATGATGGGGTAGTGGCCCCTGTCTCCGCCGCGGCGGAGAACTTCGGTCGGAGTGTATTCGATTAACCCTTTCCACTTTTCATTTTGTTATGGTATATTTTTTACCAGGCTTTGGTAATGCTATTAAGCATTGTTGCGTCGCACTCTTGTACTTTTACAGCAGTATGGAGCAACCCGAAACGACCGGTCTTAAAGATGCCAAAGATATTTTTCATTGTAGTAGGTAAACTCATCATTCATAACTCATTATTGTGTCATTAGCGGAACAAATAAACGAAGCCTATCAAACTGCAACCAGTTATCCAAACCTGGCAGCTAAATTAATTTCAATCGGCGTGCAGTCCTACACTGTCGAGGTCTCTACTGGAATTACATTGTTTCGTTTTAACGATGGCGTACATGAGCTGCGTTTGCAAAACAATATTGCCCGTGCTATCAATGATGATTTCAATTGTGATCTTACTGTAAAAGCTGTCAGAGACAACCAGCAGGGAAAAACAACCTTTCCTGAATTTTTAAATGATATCGCCAAGGCAGGCGTGAGGTTTTACGAAGCAACTTTTACAGGTAATTTACGAGTGACCTATATTGGGGCCGGAGGTTTTTTTGAGGAAACAATACCGGTATAATTTCGAAAATTAAAGGTTAGGACAACAAAGCCACCAAAGCCTTCTCTTTATCCTTTGCCAGTTGTGTTTTCAATGCATCAAGGCCATTAAATTTTACTTCGCTACGCAGGTGTTTTTTCAAAGTGATCGTGAGCGTATCGCCATAAATATCCTGATCAAAATCAAAAATATTTACCTCAATCATTCGCTTTGTTCCGTCCACTGTTGGGCGAACACCAATGTTCATCATACCTTGTAAATGTGGAGTGCCTGTTTTTTCATTTTTAATTATTACAGCGTAAACTCCGTTACCAGGTATCAACTTATTTTCATCAGCCACTAAAAGATTGGCAGTTGGAAAGCCAATTGTTCTGCCGAGTTGGTTACCTTCTACAACTTTGCCGCTAAAGAAATAGTCGTAGCTCAAAAGATGATTGGCAGTATCAATATCCCCTTGCAACAAGGCTGCTCTTATTCTCGTAGAACTGATGGTCATATTCTGCAACATGTAACCGGGAATTTCTTTTACTCTATATCCGTACTCGGTAGCTTTGTCTTCCAATAATTTAAAATCGCCGGTCCGTTCCTTTCCAAAACGGTGATCGTGACCAATAATGATGGTATGAGGATGAAATGTCTTAACTAAAAAATCAGCAATGTAATCTTCTGCAGACTGGCTGGCGAATGCCTCGGTAAATGGAACAACAACCAAATGATCGATGCCATATTTTTCGAGCAAGGCAATCTTTTCATCCATAGTGTTCAATAAATAAATAGGCGCTTTTTGGGTGCCAACGATCTTTCTTGGATGGGGATGAAAGGTAACGATGACGCTTTCTCCGGCAACTTTAACCGCCTCCGATTTCATCAGTTGAATAATCTGCTGGTGCCCGCCGTGTACGCCATCAAAGGTTCCGATCGTAACCAGAGCATTTTTAAAAACCGGCAGTTGTTGTATGTTGGTATGAACAGTCATGGAAAATAGGTGCAAAACTACCTGAAAATAAGATCAATCCAAATTTTCTTGCTGTCAGGGTTGCCAACCTTCTTAACAGGCTGTCAAGGCAATGATGAGGTGTTCGAAAGGTTGGCAACCCTTTTCCGGCCCTCTGAAATTTATTAATGGTTAATTGATAATTGATAAATAGTTTTGCACCTCAAATAACACCATGAGTCTTTATAATAAAAGAGGGGTTTCTGCCCAGAAAGAAGAAGTACATGCCGCTACAAAGCACCTCAACCAGGGATTATATCCCAATGCTTTTTGCAAAATCTATCCTGATTATTTGGGCGGGGATGAAAATTTTGTAAGTGTGATGCACGCCGATGGGGCAGGTACCAAAAGTATCCTGGCTTATTTATACTGGAAAGAAACGGGCGATATTACCGTGTGGAAAGGTATTGCACAGGATGCCATTGTAATGAATCTCGATGATTTGTTATGTGTAGGGATTTATGATAACATCGTTTTCAATTCAACCATTGATCGTAACAAAACCATCATACCGGGCGAAGTATTATCGCAGATCATCAATGGCTCGCAGGAACTGTTTGATGAACTGAAAACTTTTGGTGTACACATTCATTATCTCGGTGGCGAAACGGCGGATGTGGGCGACGTAGTACGCACAGCAGCCGTAAACGGCACCATGACCTGTCGCTGGCCAAAAGAAAAAGTAATTAGCAATGATAAAATAAAAGCGGGCGATGTAATTGTGGGGCTTGCGAGTTTTGGTAAATCAACCTACGAAACCGAATATAACAGCGGCATTGGCAGCAACGGATTAACCAGTGCAAGACATGATGTGCTCAGTAAATTCTACGCAGAAAATTTTAAAGAAAGTTACAATACCAGTCTGGATGAAGAAGTGGTTTACATCGGTAAGAATAAGTTGTCTGACAGCATCACATTCACCATTGACCATTCACCATCCGATAGCTATCGGATCACAACTACCATCGGTAAACTAATTCTTTCCCCCACCAGAACTTATGCCCCGGTATTGAAACAATTACTGGAAAATCATTTTGAAAAAATACATGGCCTAATTCATTGTAGCGGCGGCGGACAAACAAAGTGCATGAAATATCTGCCGGATAATTTCAGGATTGTAAAAGATAATTTATTTGATGCACCGGAAATATTCAATATCATAAAAGCAAGCAGTGGCAGTAACAATAAAGAAATGTATGAAGTGTTTAATATGGGTTGCAGACTGGAGATATATTGCTCGCCTGAAGATGCGGAAACAATGATTGCAAGTGCTCAATCTTTTAATATTGCTGCACAGGTAATCGGCAGGGTAGAAGCGAATAATAAGAAGGAGCTGGTGATAAAATTAAAGGATGAAGAGATTATTTATTAAGGCTTAAAAAAAGGTGGATGATTTTTTAAAATCATCCACCTTTTGAAAGTTTTTTAATCTGCTTTTATTGTTGTTCGATTACAAAGGTAATAGGCTGTTTTCTGTAAGCATTAACGATATGCCCATTTTGCTTCGCTGGTATCCATTTTGGTCCTTTCTTTATTAGGTCAATACATGCTTCAGCCGTTTTAGACCCCGCATGATCGTTAGTTTTTAAATCAGTTATGCTGCCGTCTTTTTTTACAAGGAAAGAAACCACGATTTTGTAGGTACCAGCCTTCCAGCCTTCTGTGACGGGAATGCGAGCATCAATATGTTTTCGAAGATAGTTTTTCCAGGCGGTATCACCGCCCGGAAACTTGGCAGGGATCTCGGTTTGAGTAAACACTTTATCATCAACACTGTCATCATGTTGAGTTTCGATATTGTCATAGAATATAAATGGTTGTCCTTTTATCTGTATCGTACTGCCATTCTTTTCTTTTATGTATATATTATCAATGGTGATACTACTCCCGGCAATAACCTTATTTAAGTACTGCTCAACGGGTGCTAAAGATTTATTATTTATATTAACACTTGTTACATACGGAAATCCAGCTCCTGAAAAATAAAGTGTGGCTGAATTAACTGAATAATCTGCGTTGTCACATCCTAATTCCTTGATATTTTTTAATTGACTTACATTAATTCTTGGTCCGGGTATGCCCGAAAGCGTTAGTTTAGGATATTGAATAATTAAGGATTCGGCTCCTTTTTTTGTTATAATTTCAATGACACCATTTTTCCCTTTTTCGCCATATTTGCCTGTTGCATAACTATCTTTTAAAACGTTCATACTAACAATGTCATTAGGTGCAATCGTGTTAAAGTCGAATCCTTTGACTTGTGTTTTTCCATCTACAACAAATAAAATTTTTGAAAGCTTCGAATCTGTGTTGTTTGTGTTAACAGCTATTTCCATTTTTTCAATATGCAATCCTGAAACAGAATCTTTATCAGAGAACGTTGCATTAAAATCTTTGAAAATGAGAGCATCCTTTTTTGAAGTAACTAATACAACTCCGTTCTTTCCCTTCTCGCCATACTCTTCAATTGCAGTGCCATCCTTTAAAATCCGAATACTTTCAATGTTTTCAGGCTTCATTTTTTTTAAATCCTCATTACTGATTGTTTTTCCATCCAGTATAATCAAAGCTTTTTTTCCGTTATTCAATTCGATTGTTGGAACAGTATCAGTTGTTTTTACAAACAGATTTATATTTTCAACTAAAGCGGATGCCCCGGTCTGACTGTTCTCTTTTGCAAAAGCATATCTTTCAATTGCAGCAAGAATATTGGCGGCAATCTTTTCCTTTCCTGCATCTGTTTTTAAATAGGCCAGATCTTTTTTATTGGTAATATAGCCAGCTTCAATCAAAACTGCCGGACAGGTGCTTTCCTGCAAAACCTTTATGCCAATTGCACTTTGTTGAGGCAGTTCTGTAACCGATAGCGGGAAATCATTTTTAAATTCGTTGATAACAGCAGACGCAAATAATTTACTGCTGCCGGTATTTGTGAAATTATCCTTTGCAACATACACAGAAAGGCCTGTTTTAGAATTGGCTGCTTCGGACGATGTAGCATCAATATGTATTGAAACAAACAGATCTGCATGTTGAGCTTTTGTGAAATCGGCTTTTTCCTGAACAGTCTGGAAAACATCTGTTTCCCTGGTTAATACCAGGTTGATATTGGCATTACTGTTCAATGCTTTTATCTTTTTAATAATTGCAAGTGTCAGCTCTTTTTCAGTGATACTCCCGTCGGTGCTATAAGCTCCGTGGTCACTTCCTCCATGTCCGGCATCCACTACCACCGTTATTTTTTTGCCATTATAAACTGAGGTGTTATTGTTTTTAAAGGGTTTTGCTTTTAAAGTAAATGCTGCAAAAACCAATACAGCTAAGGGTAATACCAGTATTCTTCCTACATAACTTACTTTGGGATTTTTATTTTTTGTGAGCATAAGTAATCTGCGTTTTATGGGTGAATAAAAAAATGGATTGGTTAAATGAAAACGGTGTTGCGGATAAGTGGCTTGTAAAATCATGGCGGCAAAAGTTTCCGTGTCGCTATCTTCTACTGCTATTTTATCGGCCATAAATTCATGTATCATGTTTAGCTCCCTGCGTACGAGCCAAAAGAAAGGATTGCACCAGCAAACAATTAGCGTAGCATTGATGAACAATTTATCGTAGCTGTGTTTTTGTTGTACATGCGCCAGTTCATGTTTAAATATCTGATGGCCTGTGGCGCTTTCCGGATCAATGTGATCGTTCCAGAATATGTATTTTAAGAATGAGAACGGGGTTCCTTTGGCAGTAGTGTTTACAAAATAAACATTTTCTACGAGGCTGTGCCGGTGCTTTTTAAATAGGGTACGGATCCTGAAAATCGTTTGTATAAAAATAATTAAAAAGACAAATGTGATAATGGAATAAAACAATGCCAGACCTTGCTCGATAGAGAGGTTTTTTGACTTTGATGTTATAATAATTTCATCTAAATATTCATTGCTGCTGTTTACAACCTTCAACAACTGGATAGCTTGCGGTGCAGTTGCATTGGCCGCATGCCGGATATTTACCTGGATAACCGGAAAGGTTAACGATAAAGCTACAACTGCCAGTAAATAAAACCGGTTGTACTGGTGAAATATTTTGTTACGCAGCAATAACCAATAGTAGCCAAACAAGATGCCGGAGCAAATCGTTACTTTAAGAAGGTAGATAGCGAACGGTAGCATGAGGAATCGTTTAAATGGTTATGATGTTAATGGTTGAATGTTAATAGTTGATCGTTAAATGTTGATATGCGTTTTAACTATGAACTATCAACTATTAACCACCAACCATCTATTATTTTGTTTTCTTCAACTGCTTTAGCAGCAATTCCAAATCATCGATACTTAAATTATTTTCTTTCACCATAAAGGAAACCGCATTGCTAAAGTTGCCTTCGAAGTAGCCTTTCACAAAGCTCTTCATAGTAGTTTTGCTGTAGGCATCCTTGCTTACCAGCGGATAGTATTGGTGCATGCGGCCAAACACTTCAATTCCGACAAATTCTTTTTCAGTCAAAATTTTTATGATGGTTGCCACTGTGTTATTGTGTGGTTTTGGGTTTGGTAGTTCATCAATGACTTCTTTTAAAAATGCTTTGTCTAATTTCCAAATCACCTGCATGATTTGCTCTTCAGCTTTGGTCAATACTTTCATGTTATTTTTTTTGATAAAACAAATCTATAACTAAAGGTTTAGTTTTGCAACTATTTTTTTAGTTATTAGGTAGTTTTAACATTTGGGGATTCAAATTAATTTTCATCAAGGGATGTCATTGGATTAAATTTGCAGAATTCAGCCGGTTCTATTTTCAAAAACTTTTTGTTGGTTGTTGTCTGAATAATGTAAGAATCAATTCATTATCGGTTTCCTATTGGATTGGTTGTTGGTAAGATGATTATATTTGTTGCATTGCAAGCCATCGTGAATTTGTGTAATCGGGTATTAGGCCGAAGCGGTTAAATTAAAAAACAGTTGTTGTCAATGAAAATATTGCAACGCAAAATAAAAACATTAAATATAAAACGATCATGTCTCAGTCGATTATAGATTTAAAGCGCGTAAACATTTACCAGAGTAGCAGTCTTATTTTAAGTGATGTAAATATTTCAGTAGAAAAGGGGGAGTTTGTATACCTGGTGGGTAAAACGGGAACGGGTAAAAGCAGTTTATTAAAAACTTTATACGGCGATTTAACGTTGAAAGAAGGAGAGGGAGAAGTGGTGGGTTATAATTTAAAAGAATTGGATTGGAAGAAAGTTCCATTCCTGCGGCGTAGTCTGGGTGTGGTTTTCCAGGATTTTCAATTGCTAACCGACCGGAATGTAAATGATAATTTGAAGTTTGTTTTGAAAGCAACCGGCTGGAAAGACGAAAAGCTCATGGATGAAAAAATTTCGGATGTACTCGATAAAGTAGGCTTAAAAACAAAGGGTTTTAAAATGCCTTTTGAATTAAGTGGTGGCGAGCAGCAACGTATTGATGTAGCAAGAGCCCTTCTAAACTCACCCCGGTTGATATTGGCAGATGAACCCACCGGTAACCTGGATCCACAAACAAGCGACGAAATAATGCAATTGCTTTTTCATATATCCAAAGATTATGGCACCGCAATCATAATGGCAACGCATGATTATATGGTGATTAAAAAGTTTCCCGCCAGAACAATTAAAACTGAAAGAGGTAAAGTGTACGATAATGCGAGTATTGAGGATTAGGAAGATGAGTGGTGGGTGATAAGTGATGAGTTAGATAGCCCCCTTATTGCTAAAATAAGCGATGTTTTGATTTGAAACAATCTAACAATAAAACAATTCAACTCCCGATAGCTATCAGGACCAGCAATTTAAAAGCCTACTACTTTTTCGACCAGAAAACGGCCACTATTTTTTCGAGATTTTTTTGATTATTGTACAGTTCGTCCAACAAATCACTACGTCGGTCATTTTCTGAAACATCATAGGGTATTTCATACAGATAGCTGATGGCGGTTTTAAAATCATCGGCATCTTCTGCAGTCTGGCAAATACTGTCTAAGCCAGAACCTTCTACACCCGCTTTATTTACCAGGCAGTGTCGTCCATTAAATAGGGCATTCAATAGTTTTAGTTTTACGCCGGTATTGTTAAAGGAGGGCAGGATATTGATCTGTGCTTTTGCAATCATATCCTGTAATTCTTTATCGCTGGGATTAGCTACCAAACAGGTGTGTGAGTGCTCATGCGCCAGAAAGGTAAGTTTCTCAGACGGGTCCTTTCCTGCAATTACAAAAGGAATTTTCAGCTTGTTGAAAACATTTTTTAGTAACCAGATGGCTGCGGCTTCGTTTTCATTAATGGATAAATTGCCATGATACAAACAGAAGCAGCCCTTGCCTTCCCGGCCAGCAGCGACTGTGTAGGGCAAAAAAACCGGCAAGTGAGCGATGTCAGGAGCATTAAAAACCTGCTGGTACAATTGCACGTCCTGGTTACTTAGTGCTGCAATTTTTACCCTGTCCGCCAGTTGCTGTTCGTATTTTTTCAGCAACTTACTTTCATGACTGAAGTACCATTTTTTTAAGGGGTGTCTTTCATTCAGTGCCAGGTAGTGATAATATTCAAACTCTGCATTGTGCAGGCGAAGCATCACAATCCGGTTGGTTAGTTTACCGGTAAAAAGGTAATAACTGCAATGAATTGCTTCTATAAGAATAGGATAATTGTCTTTCTTTAAATTCCGGATCAACTCATCGCTTTTCCGCGAGTTTACGATAAAGGGTAAGCGAAAAGAAAAATGACCAAGATTGGCCTGTCTTTTATAGTAATGGATCGCCTCACAGTATTTTTTTAATTCATCCTGAGGCGGTCGGTTGTTTACAAAGCAATGCAGGTAAATTTTTACGCCAGCCTGGTGCAATGTCTTTATTTTATAAAACTGGTCCATCACTCCTCCAAAATCCGCAGGCCAGGGAACATCATGTGTAATTATATGTAAATGTCTTTCTTCCAATATTGTTATTGCGCCTGCACACTGGCACTTAGTGAAAATGAACGGAATATTTAACTACTTGCTTTTAAGCCCAACCCTTTATAAAATTGAATTAAGATTTTTTCTTCTTCTTGCCAGTTGTATCTCAGCCTGGCCTGCATACAATTTTGCCGCAGGGTATTATACAAAACTTCATTACTCAATAAATTGTTCAGTTCGGCTGCCAGATTTTTGGCACTAAGATTTGCTACAAGCACAGCAAAAGGCAATTCGTCATTTATTTGGCGGTAAACGGGATAGTCAACACAAAGCTGGGGGATGCCTGCGTGGAGGTAATCGAAAAACCGGTTGCCCAGCGAAAAGTAATTGCTAAGCCCTTTATTTTCAAAAAGTGTAATGCCAATATAAGCACCGCTGGTAATGGCTCTTAATTCGTCTGGCGTTACCTTTCCCCGAAAGATTACCTTTTCTTCCAGCATGTGATCCTCAACCAATTGCCGGGCCTGTTGCATAAAGTTGCCATCACCACAAATCAATAATTTAGCTGCAACTTTCTTCATTGCAGGAATCAGCGTTTCAAAACTTCTGCCTTCATTTACGGCGCCCTGGTACAAAATAATCTTTTCAACTGACACCACAGGAGTGATCGATCGAAGCAATGCGATATTTCTGATTACTTCGTAATTAACACCATACATTTTGCTGAATTCCGCTGCAATGGGTTGGTTTACCGTATATCCGAAAGTAAATTTTGGTACAGCAAAAACTTCAATTCGTTTCCAAAGTTGATATATGTTCGGCCTGGTTACAATCTCTTTCATTTCGCAAAACAGCTCGTGTGCATCATATACCCGCCTGGTTTTTTTAAGTACAGAAATAAAATAACACGGAAGAATGGTGTCAAGATCAATGGCGCAAATACAGTCCATTTTTTTTAGCAACAAAAAGAAAAACAGCCTGATATTATACGCTGCGTAAAACAATTTACCCTTTTCAAAAAAGCATCGGATCCGCTCTTGTTTAAAAGGTTGTTCTTTCAGTGGGAGAGAAGTTTTTAACTTGCGGCCGACCAACACCACCTTATATCCTGCATTTGCCAGCGAAGTGCAAATGCGAATCATACGCTGGTCATAAGTAAGATCGGTGGTTACGCAAAAATATAATGTAGGTGCTATGGTTTCAGGATCCTGTATGATGAAAAGATTTAAGGGGTGGTTGTATTCAATGAAAATCGCAGGCAATTTAATTCAAATCCTGGAAATGCTGGATTTATGAAAATTGTAAGGAATTTGCTTTGTAAATATTTGTAATAATTTCTACTGTCTTTAATCCTTCTGCAGCACTCGCAAAAAGATGGTCGTCATCATCAAGTGCCTTTACCAGGTTGTCATAAATTTTATCATGATTGCTCATGCTTCCCTTGTAAAAGCCATATCCATTGGCCGGGTTGCCCTTAGGCAATACTGGCGCTTCCATACCGGCTACATTAAAATATTCCAGTTCATTCAGGTATTCGCCTCCAATTTTTATTGTGCCTTTCTCAGCAAATACGGCAATAGAGCCCTCCATGTTTTTACTAAAGCTGTTGACCGTGTAATTCATAGAGCCGATGGCGCCACTTTTCATCTCAAACAGGATCATGCCCGTATCCTCAAATTCAATAGTCGTATGGGCAAAATTTTTGGTCAATGATTTTACTTCCGCTACATCACCCAATAGCCAATATAATAGATCAATAAAGTGGCTGAATTGGGTAAACAGGGTGCCGCCATCCAATGCCTTGGTTCCCTTCCAATCGGTATAATAAGCCGGTGGCCTGTTCCAGAAACAATTTATCTGGAAGCTATAAATCTGGCCCAAAGCAGTTGTATTGATTAATTCTTTTAATAAAGTTACTGGCGGATTATACCGGTTCTGTTTTACTACAAATAACTTTTTACCGGCTTTTTTGGCAGCAGCAATCATGTTGTTTCCGTCAATAACATCAATGCACAGCGGTTTTTCACAAAGCACGTTGATACCTGCTTCCAACGCTTTAATGCTATGAACTGAATGCAAGCCATTGGGGGTGCAAATACTCACCACATCCAGGTTGTTTTCATTCAGCAAGAGTGATTCCAATGAGCAGTAAGCAGTTGCTCCATACTCATCCGCTAAAATATTTGCCCTTTCGGGTATAATATCACACACTGCTTTTACGTTCCCTATTTTTGCAATTTGTTTTGCATGACGTTGGCTGATTCTTCCACAGCCGGCTATTGCGAAATTTTTAGTCATCTTGTAAACGCAAATATGGATTATAAATTAGGAAGTTGAAAAAAAAAAATAAACAATTATTATAATCTCAAAAAAAAGTCCTATCCTTAGGTACTTAACCCACTTAATATGCCAGAAGAAACAACCAATACAATGGAGCCACAAAAAAACAGGCCGATGCTTGTAACAGTATTATGCGTGCTAACTTTTATCGGAAGCGTTGCTGGATTAATTTTCCACTCAATCGGATATTCGAATGCTCCAGATAAGGTGGAAACGCTTAAATCCGGAAAATCCAGAAGCCAGCTTAAAAATTTATTTTCATCCGGTAGCAAAGCCGCTTCTGCCGAAGTAGTTAAGATAGGCAATCTCAATATAGAGAATTATGAAAAATATTCTATCGGTTGTATTGCATCCTATATCCTATGTCTTGTAGGGGCTGTGCTTATTTTCAAATTAAAAAGAACCGGGTTTTATTCGTTTACATTGGGAACTTTTTTCAACCTGATTGCTCACTTTTTGCTCTTTGGCGACAATTTTGGCGTAATGGATGTTTCCATTTTAGTAGCATTGGGTGGTTTGGTGTTCATTATCCTGTTTGGAATGAACCTTAAATACATGGATGAGGAGGTAGATTAGTTTTTTTGTCTATATTAGTGTTCTTTATTTTTTAACCATTAACCCAAACAACTATGTCAGCAGATTTACAAGATTATGAAGCGGCTACCGTACGGCCAACTTTCATCACAGTATTGTGTATTTTAACTTTTATTGGCAGTGGATGGGGACTCATCGGCGGGGCCATCCAGTATTTTTCTGCAGATAAACAAGCTTTGTCAATGAGTATTACTAAAGAAAAAGTCGCTACAGATATTCAAAAAGGCGATAAAAATGACGCAGGCACCCAAATGGCGGAAAAAATGATGAATTCCATGGGGAGTGCATTTACTGCTGATAACTTAAAAAAGACGGCAATCGCCAGTGTAATAGGTGCATTGCTTTGCCTTGCAGGCGCTTTCTTAATGTGGCAACTTAAAAAGAACGGCTTTTATTTATATATTGCCGGCACGCTTATCGGAATATTAAGTCCTTTTATTATTTATGGTACAAACAATTTTATGTCAATTATATCCTCTGTAATGGTTGGGTTTGTAGGAATTGTCTTTGTGATTTTGTACGGTGTCAATCTGAAACACATGAAATAATCAGTGAATACGTTTATAGCAAGGCCTCCATTTGGGGGCCTTTTGCATGAATTTAATCTTCAATCTCAAACATTGAATATTTTTTCCTACTTTTGCCAGCTAATAAAAAAGATAATTTAACAAAGACGCTATTAAAAAAAAAGAAATGCCTTATTTAACAATCGAAAAAAAAGCGAAAATTTTTACAGACTTTGGTGGTAAAGCCACTAACACGGGTTCAATCGAAGGTCAGGTTGCGTTATTAACAGAGCGCATTAACCATATTTCGAATCATCTTAAAATCAACAAGCATGATTTCTCTTCTCAAAGAGGTTTAATGATGATGGTTGGTCAAAGAAAACGATTGCTTACCTACCTTAGCAAACACAATTTGACAGGTTACAGAGCTTTAATTGAAAAATTAGGTCTACGTAAATAAGCTAATCTCCATGTTTAAATAATTTAATTCCCAACTTTCTATTAAGCAGTTGGGAATTCTTTTTTGTTTAAACAAATTCACAGAGGTGATCTCAGCACCTCTTTCAAATTTTTAAATAACAAATATGAGTTTTAATATTAAATCAGAAACCTTTGATATAGGTGGTGGCCGTATGGTAACCATCGAAACCGGGAAGATGGCTCGCCAGGCTGATGGAGCCGTTACAGTTACCCAGGGAAATTGTATTTTATTAGCTACCGTTGTTGCTAAACGTGAACCAAAGGAAGGACAGGATTTCTTTCCTTTATCGGTAGACTATCAGGAGAAATTTTCTTCTGCAGGCCGTGTGCCGGGATCTTTCTTTAAGAGAGAGGCCCGTTTGAATGATTACGAAATATTGACCAGCCGTTTAATTGACAGGGCCTTGCGTCCATTATTTCCGGAAGATTATGTTTGCGATGTGCAGGTATTGATTAGCCTGTTGTCAAGTGATGCAGAGGTGATACCGGATGCATTGGCTTGTTTGGCTGCGTCTGCAGCATTAGCGGTTTCAGATATTCCTGTTCAGGAAATTATATCTGAAGTGCGTATTGGTAGAAAAAATGGCGAATTCATCATCAACCCTACCCGTTCTGAATTGGTGGATTGTGATCTTGAATTTATCATTGCTGCTACCGAGAAGAACATCATGATGGTAGAAGGTGAAGCGAAAGAGTGCCAGGAAGAAGACCTTGTAAAAGCGTTGGAAATTGGGCATGAAGCGATCAAAGTTCAAATTCAGGCTCAGAAAAATCTTAGAGAACAGGTTGGAATTACTACCAAAAGAGAATACACCAAACCTTACCGCAACGAAGAACTGGATGCTAAAATCGTAGCTTTTGCCAAAGATAAAATGTACGCCATAGCTTCAGCAGCTTCTGCAAAACATGCAAGAAGCGATGCGTTTGATGCATTGAAAAAAGAAGTAAAAGAATTTTTAGGCGAAGAATTGCTTTCAGAAGATAAAGCGTTGATTGGTCATTATTTTGGCGAATTACAATACAATGTTGTAAGGGATATGATCCTGAACGACAGAAAGCGTTTGGATGGAAGAGGTACGGAAGACATTCGTCAATTGACAATGGAAACCAGTATTTTACCAACTCCACACGGTTCTTCTTTATTTACAAGAGGTGAAACACAATCATTAACCACTGTAACTTTCGGAACACCGTTGGATGAATTGCTGGTTGAAAGTGCTTTTAAATCTGAGTACACAAAGTTTATTTTACATTATAATTTTCCTCCGTTTTCAACAGGTGAAGTAAAAATGATGAGAGGCGTTGGCCGCAGAGAAGTTGGACATGGTAACCTTGCCATGCGTTCACTAAAGAAAATGATGCCTGGTGCTGAATATCCATATACTGTAAGAGTGGTGAG
>JBGSMI010000129.1:0-40376 GCA_041740215.1 Ferruginibacter sp. | reverse complement strand
TCCAGTATTCCATGGTCGGTAAGGTTTTGCATGTAGTGCATGGGAGAGTTGTAGTAAACCTGTTCGTCAAAAAAGCCCTTGGTGTACTCGGTTAAATCATACACTCCGCTCATAGCAATTACGCCGTTGATTAAGTCGGGGCGCTTTAAAAAAAGATTCATGCTATGCAATGCGCCCAATGAAGCACCACAAATAATGATGGGCGTTTCGTACGAGGTGTTATTTTTTATAAATGGAATTACTTCGTTGAAAATGTATTCGTTGAACTGGTTGTGCCGGATGGCCTTGTGTTCGCCCTGCATCTCATTGTTCATCCAGCTTTGTTTGTTGATGCTGTTTACTGAGAATACCTTTATCTTACCCCCATTGATGTAGGGACTTAAATGGTCTATGAGTTGAAAACGTTCGTACTCCAAATAATCGGCACCGGCAGTGGGTACTAATAATAGGGCAAAGCCATAATTGCCATAAACAGCAACGGGCATTTCTTCTTGTAATGCTGGACTAAACCAACTGGTAATTTCTCTTTTCATAAAATATGTTGATGGTGTTTAAATAAAAACTTGCCATAAAGATCTGGATCCGGTAATCTATATTGTGGATAAAGCTAAATAGATATTAAAACGCCCAATGGCTGCCGGATAGCAGCGGAAAGCCCGGAACGTAGCGCAGCGAAGTGAGGACTTGGAGCGGATAGCCGGAACCGAAGTTGCCCGTTTTTCTACAGCCGAAAGCGCCAATCTGTTTTTTGCCAAATTATTGTTTCCTTCAACTTTTCCTATTTAAGCCACTACGCCTTCTTTAATTTCTGTCCATAATTCATGGTAACATTTAGCCGCATAACTACTAGGGGCAAACTCTTCAATTGGCTGGCGATGTATTCCCATTTTTTCTACATCGGATAAATAAGGTATATAATTTTGGAAGAATTTTTTGTCTTTATACAGGTGCTCCATTATTTCGTTGTGCATGTTTTTTCTAAGATCTGCCATGGTGAAAAAGCACATTAGTTTTGTGCTGTCCAATTCCTTTTCTTTAAAATAATCCTTCACCATATTGTAAGTGCGGATGGATAATGTGGTTGGGATTATGGGCATCAATATAACATCGGCTGCACTGAAAATATTTTCACTCAGGGCGCTAAAGCCGGGAGGACAATCGATAAAAACGAAATCATATTCATTTTCAAATTGCTTCAATATGCTCTTCAGCCTGTTCTTATTGCCCTTCATTTCTTCTACCATGATGTCAAAACTCTTTGCCGAAGGATCGGCTGGGATGATTTCCAGGTTTTCATAATTGGTACTCATCACCGCCGTTTCAAGATTGGCATCTTTGCTGATGAGTTTTTTTATCCCCTGAACATCTTTGGGTTTTACTTTATAATAAAATGTGGTAGAACCCTGGGGATCGATGTCCCATAATAGTGTTTTAAAACCATCCTTAGCGGCTAAATAAGCAAAGTTTACACAGGAGGCCGTTTTGCCAACACCGCCTTTAAGGTTGTAGAGTGCTACTGTTATCATACTAAAATGTTTTTTAAGTTGGTAGAAATGAAAGATAGTAAATTATTTAAAATACAAATTGGCTTATTTGCGGTTTTAAAAAATAATAGTAAGGATTTAACCAGACGGGCAAGCTCTTTACAAACAAATATTGCAAAAAAGCGGGTATCCGTGGTTAATTAATATTTTTGCGGCTATGAACCGCACGTTTGTAATAGGAGATATTCATGGAGCATTGATCGCTTTGAGCGACCTGATAGAAAAAATTAATCTGCAAAAAGACGATCAGCTTATTTTTTTAGGCGATTATGTGGATGGATGGTCGGCGTCTGCCGCTACGATTGATTACCTGATTGACCTCAACAAAAATTTTGATTGTGTTTTTATAAAAGGCAATCATGATACCTGGTGCGAAGTATGGCTCAATGGTGAACAAGCCAATGAAACATGGTTGCAGCATGGCGGAAAAGCGACAATAGCAAGTTATAAAAACAAAACAGCTTTAGATAAAAAAGAACACAGCTTGTTTTTTAACCACATGAAAAATTATTATGTGGATGAACAAAAGCGGCTTTTTATTCATGCCGGCTTTTCGTCGATGCATGGTCCACAACGGGAGCGCTATGAAAGCAATTATTCCTGGGATAGAACCCTGTGGGAAATGGCATTGGCGATAAATCCGGCAATGAAAAAGGACTCCCCATTTTATCCTAAGCGATTATTGCTTTTTGATGAAATTTACATCGGCCATACACCAACTACTAATTATGGAATAGCGGTTCCAATGCAGGCCTGCAATGTGTGGAATGTGGACACGGGTGCTGCATTTTACGGTAGGATTTCTGCCATGGATATTGAGAGTCGTGCTTTCTGGCAAAGTGAACCGTGCTATCAATTGTATCCAACTGAAAGAGGTAGAAATTAAACCAGGTTAACACATTTCCTTTAACATAAAAATTTGTTGAATTGGAAATCACTCTGCTGTTTTGGAAATTCACAAACAGATGTGTAATTTATATATCCGTTTTTAAAGGCTCTGTTGCGGATTCTTAACAATTTCTAAGCTTCCACAATGATTTTTTTTATTGGAACGTTTTTTTATTTGATTCAATCAAATATAACCCGGATTGCTGCGTTGTGCTGCTGGAGATGTATCAATGTGATGCCTTTTGCGATAATGATACCAAAAAGTAACATTTTTTGATGCCTGCAAAATGTGTAAAAGATATTGCTGGTAAGTACCCAAAGTTGATCGGATCGACGGAGTATAATGGCTAAAACAAATGACCCTGTCTTAAAGATAGTTTTTAACAAGAATTTTATCTACTTTCATTTATTTATTAAAAATCAACACTATGAACAAATTATACCTTTTGACACTTTTTTCTATCTACTTCACAACTACAAGGTCGCAAGTTGTTACTGTTTCCGGACAATGTATGACAAGCACGATTACATTGTCTTCTGTAGGAAATGTGGATGGCAAAATTGCCTTTGCGGGTAGTGGCACCGTTGATGGAAATCTAAATGTATCGGTCAGTGTTTTTTGGATTCCTGCACCTGATAATCTTTGGGTGCTCGCTTTTGATGGGCAGCCGTATTATCAAAATTCATGCAATACAGCCAACCCCTGGGGTACCGGAAATGGATCTTGTCCTTGGTCGGCGGTTGGTGGAACAACTTGCAGTGGCGCCGCAGCTTTGGCTATTAATGTATCAGGGGTGTTGCCAGTAAATTTAACCAGCTTTAATGCCGGCATACAAAATAAAAGGGTGGTTTTAAACTGGAAAACAGCCACCGAATACAATAATAAAGGATTTGATATTCAAAGAAGCCAGGATGGCCTTAACTGGAACGCAATCGGATTTGTGAATGGCGGTGTCAATACTTCTATTGAAAAAACGTATCAATTTACAGATGTTAACCCGCTTTCAGGCAAGGCAATTTATAGGCTTCGCCAGGTTAATTTGGATGGCAACTTTACTTATTCCTCTATCGCTTCCGTTCAATTCTTAAAGTCAGATTTTTATTCGTTGACTGGTACTTCTGGCAATAACAGATACCAGATAAACTTAGCTGCAACTTCCCAAAAAGTGGAGCTTTCGCTGCTGGATGCAGGAGGAAAGAAACTAATGGTTAAGCAGGCAACTCTGGGTATTGAAACAATAGACCTTGGCAAATATGCTGCAGGAATTTATATATTGCAGATTAGAAAGGGAAATGAATTGTTTACAGAAAAACTGTTTAACTTTTAATAGCATGACGAAAAGCCAACACAACCGCAGAAACTTTTTAAGTTCTCTCGCCATCTTATCTGCCGGAACAGCACTGGGTTCAGCCATTCAGCCATTTAAATCTTCTATTAAAGAAGATGGGCTAGATAAAAAATGGATATCCTTTTGGAAAAAAGCCGGAGGTCAAATTGTTAGTCTAGACGTTGCTTTAAGACAAGAAGATCTCAAGATTGAGACCAAAGGTCATTCGTATGATTTGGGGGAAATGATCTATTTTCCAAAAGAGAACATCTTTGCACAAGCGACGTGGATTTATTGGGGAAATGACCAATCAAATCCTGCTGATGTTGTGATTACTTTGTTTGAAAATATGGATGGCTTCAAGAAGATTACCCGTTTGAATCAGTTTGAACTGGACGCTTTATATAAATTATCCAATGAGTTTTCCAACGATGCTTTGTTGTTGCTGCATCACAACAAAACAGTTGAAGAAAACCGGACTTGTTTCATTCAAAACAAAACCAACATTCAAAAGAAAATACACACTCAGCAGGTAAGCTATTATAAAAAGCAGTCTTTGGTTTTTCACAAAAAATTTATTTATAACACTTAAACGTTTAATTTATGAACGAACCTTTTATAGCTGGCATCGTACTTTTTGCCGGAAATTTTGCCCCAAGAAACTGGGCTTTTTGCAATGGCCAGCTTTTATCCATTGCGCAAAACACTGCACTTTTTTCCTTAGTAGGAACAACCTATGGCGGCGATGGTCGAACCACTTTTGCTTTACCGGATTTAAGAGGTAGGGTTCCCATTCATCCGGGACAGGGACCTGGTCTATCAAACTATGCGCTTGGACAATTATCAGGTACAGAAACCAGGACCTTGGTTACAACCAACATGCCAGCTCACAATCATTCACTCATTGCGGTGTCTGAAAGTGGTGATGCATCAGCTCCAGCGGGTGCCTTCTTAGCTAATACCGGTACATTAGATAAAGAATACAAAACAACCGGAACTGCAGTTGCCATGAATTCTCAGGCAATTGGCATTAGTGGCGGATCTCAACCTTTTAGTATTGTGCAGCCATATTTGTGTCTTAATTATATTATTGCTTTGTTTGGAACTTTCCCTAGCCGTAATTAATTGTAAAAGAGATTTTATATTTTGTCAACCTTGCTTAGTCCCCTCGATTGGTGGAACCAGTTGGAGCCGCAGTGGCGGCAGGTTTTTAGTGTGTCAATACTAAAGCATGCCAATGAACCAAGCGCTGCTGAATTGGATGAACTATTCAATTCACCAACCATCCGTTTGGCGGGTCCAACTGCGCCTTATCCAAATTGCCCGATTGAACTCAGCAATCTAAGTGGGTTAGAGGGGCTAACCAATTTGGCTTATATTATTATAACCCATCACAAAATAGAAACAGTGGAAATTTTAGGCCAATTACCCGGGATAAAATCACTGTTTCTATTTAATAATTCCATTACCAGTTTAAAAGGAATTGAAGGTCTTGTTGGCCTGGAACAGTTGTATGTTCAATGCAATCAAATAAGCTCCATCAAACCTGTTGAACACCTGCTACATCTGAAGGAGTTTTATATTCACGACAACTGCCTTGATTCGCTTGATGGCTTGACGGAAAGTCATGCTGATCAACTAACCCGTTTTGTTTGCCGGCCTAATGATTTATTGAAACAAAAAGAAATCATTCGGGCAGAGCGTGAGCTGGGTATTATTTGCAGGTAATGAAAGCCTGTCCAGTTTACACCAAATTCGCCGCTCATGAACAGTCCTTTTTGTGAAGTAATAAAAAATCTGGTTCCCTGGAAATTGTTAAGTCACTCATCAGAACCATTATGCCAATGGTTATACACTGGAGCAAAAAGTTTTACAGAACCCTTTTTTGATGATACCATTTCAATTTGCAGAAGGCTGGATCAAAATTGTAAGGCGTTCAAATCTGTTTCGAGTTTGGCCATGATGGGCGAATGGGCTGATGGAGTGGAGCCGGTAATCCCCGCCGCCATTATATTTCATGTGTCCCGCTGTGGTTCTACGCTTTTATCTCAACTGCTTGCCCTGGATGAAAGCAATATTGTGCTATCTGAGGTTCCTTTTTTTGATGAACTACTCCGCCTTCCTTTTAAAAATAACAGGTTTAGTTCTGGCACGACGACAGAATTATTAAAAGCTGCTATCAAATTTTATAGCCAGTCTAAAACCGGCAAGGAAGAACATCTATTTATAAAAGCTGATAGCTGGCATATCCATTTTTACCCTTTGTTGAGGGCTTTATACCCATCAGTTCCTTTTATTTTTTTATATCGAAATCCCTGGGATGTTGTGCTGTCGCAACAAAGGCAACGGGGAATGCATGCTGTGCCCGGATTAATTGAGCCAGCAGTTTTTGGTTTTTCGAATGCGCAAATAATTGAGCCTGATTTTAACCGGTATATGACAAAAGTGCTGGAGGGATATTTTTACGAAATGATTGACATTACAAAATCTGACAAGCTGGTTTTTCCGGTAAATTATGAGACGGGTATTAACACTGTTTTTAAAAAGATTTATGGTTTGCTAAACAAGGAAATTAGGCCAAAGGTGGATGATATGTTAACTGAAAGAAGTCGCTTTCATGCCAAACATCCGCAGCAAATATTTCAGGAAGCAAACAAGGAAGCAAATGCGCCATCATACCTGGCGCCCGTTCTTGATTTGTACCACCAGTTGGACAAAATTCGATTGGCTAGTTTTGAATAATTGAAAGCACAAAGGTTAATAGTTGTTGAGTGGCATTTTCAACTGTTGCGTCATTGGTATCGATGATAAGATCCGGCCGACCTGGCATTTCATAGGGATCATTGACGCCGGTAAGATTCCATACTTTATCCGGATGATTGTCTGGTAACATAGCTTTATAATAAAGTCCCTTTGTATCTCTTGCAATTAGTGTGGAAAGGTTGCAGCGCACCCAAATAATTTTAGCACCATATTTTTGGGCCAACTCCATTCTTAAGTCTTCAAAAGGGTTAATGGCCGCAACAATCGTCATAACTCCCTGCCTGTTTTTTTCATCGGCAAGTTTTGCCAATCGTTGTATGTTTTCTCTTCGATCGACAGCAGAAAAACCAAGATCACCGTTGATGGTTTTTCGATACTTATCCCCGTCTATCACTTCTGCAGCAATATTCCGTTCCTGCAACTTTAAAAATAGCGATTCGGCCAACGTTGTTTTTCCCGATCCGGATAAACCGGTTAGCATGATCATCAGCATAACTTATATATTCTACTACCAATTGTATTTATAAAATTGCCCAAAGCTATAGTATAATTTTACAATGGTTAATCCCGATATGAAATGATTCAGTTAGTGAATTTCGCTTTTTGAGAATTGGCTCTTTAATCTCTTAACCACTTGATCATTTCGGGATATACTTTTAGATCTGGTGTTTCTTTTGAGGTGGTGGTCATTCCAAGCCATTGCAATACAGGAACGCCAAAATAATTACCACTTTCAAAATTTTCTACAATTGATGCGCCTCCTCCTTTGTAGCCTTGTTCATGAAATACATAATGTGGATTTATATTCAGGTGTATGCAAGCTGCATAACTCCATGCAATAGACATCATTTCTTCAGCATCTGCGTCTTTGCGTTTACCAATGTTATCGCCTTCCAGAAAAGGTCTTTCTGCTAAAGGAACTACTGCAATATGTGCTGCCTCGTGTAATATATCTCCTGGATACTTTACCTTATTTTTATCAATCAATATCTTTCCATTCTTTATCATCAATCCGGGTAAAAAACAATCGCCTTCCTCTAGCATAACCTCGGATGTTTTAATCCCAATTTCGTGTAGGAAATCAATGGCCGTTTCAAATAATAATAAATCATTTGTGGTATCAATCATTGGCAGTTTCCATTTTGTTTGCAAGATCGTTGGCTACCTGTGTTCCCATCATGCGCAGTTGTTGAATGATTTTTATTTTATCATCCGCATTATAGCCCGGAGCATTAAACGCTGGTGTAAATTCCTTCTTAATTACAGTCTGTTCATTTAATAGATTGCTTACCCAGTCATTCACTTTGCAGTCAATCACCAAATGAACCCGGTTAGTGTCTCCAAAATTATTAACGCTGTGTTTGAGTGATAAATTTAAGTACCAGCATTCTCCTTCTTTCATGGGAATTTTTTCCGTTTCGATAAAAAAATCAACCCGCTCATTGGTACATACAGGAATGTGAAACCTAGCTTCTCCTTCCTCAAAACTCATGTCATGATCTGTATGCTCTTTAATAATTGCACCTGCGTTTAGTTTCATTAGTCGCACCGACATTTTTTCACATTCAAAAAAGTTGATTACACAGGGCAGGTATTCACAGATGTCTAAATTGCTTGTATCCTTAAAAGCCATGTTTGGTTGTAGTGATCCGCTATGAATTGATATACAATTATCAACTATTCCATTAATCGACCGTAGCGGTAATGCTGTCCAGTCGCCTTCATAGTGTTTCTTGTTGTAATGCGGTTGCCACAACGCAGCTTCCAATTTTTTCAGATCCCCTTGCATCCGGCTCACATCAAACTGTTGTTTTAGCTGAACGTATTTTATCATTCAATGTTGGCTTTTTTTTAAGTAAATTAATTCAATAATGGTAATAAAGAAATTTGAAACAAGATTTTTCCTTATTGTTTTGCCCGCTGCTTAATTGGAATTATTTATATAATGTTGTCCGAAAAATTGAATACTAAACTAAAAGACGCATCCATTTAATGTTCCTTAAGATTGATATTTATAAATTGATTTAGGAACAACCATTGAGCGAAAAATTAAATCACCAATGCCTTATTACCCTTTCATGTCTACCAGTTCTTTCTGCATTCTAAACATCTCATCTCTCAAGCGGGCCGCTTCCATAAAATCCATATCACGGGCAGCTTTTTCCATGTCTTTTTTAGTTTTGGAAATTGCTTTTTCTATTTGCGGAATGGTTTTATAAGTTGCCTGTTCTTCTGCAGCTACAGTTACGATATCTTCATCGGCGGCGATGGAATATGGATTTGATGGATCATAACCTTTTACATCCAGTACTGATCCTTGCGCAAAAATTTGTTCCTTGCTTTTAATGATTGTTTTGGGTGTAATGCCATGTTCGATATTATATGCAATCTGCTTTTCTCTTCTGCGTCCAGTTTCATCAATTGTTTTCTGCATGCTTTCGGTCATCTTATCCGCATAAAAAATTACCAGACCATCCACATTACGGGCAGCCCGGCCTGCAGTTTGGGTTAAACTTCTTTCATTGCGCAAAAAGCCTTCTTTGTCCGCATCCAGTATGGCTACCAGCGAAACTTCGGGTAAGTCCAAACCCTCTCTTAATAAATTTACACCTACCAGTACATCAATAATGCCTAAACGGAGTTCCCGTAAAATTTCAATACGTTCCAGCGTATCTACATCACTGTGAATGTATTTGCTTTTTATATTGATGCGATGCAGGTATTTATCCATCTCTTCGGCCATCCTTTTGGTAAGCGTTGTTACCAAAACCCGATCGCCTTTGGTGATTCGTTTATCTATCTCATCCAGCAAATCATCTATCTGGTTTACGGATGGACGAACTTCAATCGGAGGGTCCAGCAAACCTGTTGGTCTTACTACTTGCTCCACCACTATACCGCCGGTTTTTTCCAGTTCAAAATCTCCGGGTGTAGCGCTTACAAAGATGGTTTGATTGATCATGCCATCAAATTCATGAAAATTAAGCGGACGATTATCCAACGCACTGGGTAAACGAAAACCATAATCTACCAGTACCAATTTACGGCTTCTATCGCCACCATACATACCACTCACTTGTGGAACGGTTTGATGGCTTTCATCAATGATGCAAATAAAATCTTTGGGGAAATAGTCGAGTAAACAGAACGGCCTGGTGCCCGGTTTTCTGCGGTCAAAAAAACGGGAATAGTTTTCTATGCCATTGCAGTAACCTAGTTCCCGAATCATTTCCAGGTCGTAATTTACTCTTTCATTCAGGCGCTGGGCTTCAATAAATTTACCGCTGTTTTTAAAGTATTCTACCTGAGCTGCGGTTTCATCCTGTATTTCATAAATCACCTGCTGCATGATATCTTTCGGTGCCAGGTATAAATTGGCTGGAAAGATGGCAGCATTTTCAACAAGTCCGATACGCTTGCTGGTACTAAGTTCCAGCGTTTCAATGGTTTCAATTTCATCCCCAAAAAAAGTGATGCGGTAACCAAAATCCACATATGGCAAATTGATATCTACCGTATCGCCTTTTACCCTGAAAGTACCTCGTGTAAAATCGCCCTGCGAGCGACTGTACAAACTATTTACCAATGCATGCAAAAATCCCTGGCGTGAAATGACCTGGCCTTTTTGAATGCGTACGATTCCATTTTCAAATTCGGTTGGATTGCCCATACCATAAATGCAACTTACACTTGCCACCACAATAATATCTCTTCGGCCACTTAATAATTGAGCCGTTGCCTGTAGGCGCAGTTTATCCAACTCCTCATTGATGCTTAAATCTTTTTCAATGTATGTGTTGCTAACAGGCATGTATGCCTCGGGCTGGTAATAGTCGTAATAGCTTACAAAATAGCCAACGGCGTTATCTGGAAAAAACTGTTTGAACTCACCATACAATTGAGCAACCAATGTTTTATTATGCGTCAATACCAATGTTGGCCGCTGCACATTCTGGATCACATTGGCAATGGTATAGGTTTTACCGCTACCCGTTACCCCAAGCAAAGTTTGGTATTGCTCGCCATCAAGAATACCCTCAGTCAATTTATTGATAGCATCGGGTTGGTCGCCTGCTGGTTTATATGGAGCTTGAAGATTAAATGGCACTTGAAATGTTTTTCTGCAAATTAGTTCATCCTAAACCAAAATCAAGGATACTGTTTAACTAGACATTTAAATAAATAACCAATGGAGACTTCATTAGAAAACAGTCTTCTCAAAACAAATTTGACGTAAATGCTGTAGGGGTTTCTAACTGCAACAGATGCTTCTTTTTATATTTTGCTCAACGATTTTTCCATTGCATTTTTCCGGATAAACCAGGAAATTGTAAAAGATGGAATGATATCGGTGAAAGGTGTAGCTTCTTCAAGAAAGTTTAAAACACCACCAATCAAACCCAATCGTCCACCAAACATTTTATTAAAAATGAATGCGGAAATGGGCGCCCAGACAATATCTGAAAATTCAGCCAGAAATGGAAATGCATAACTGGCCATACCAATCAGGTCCATAACAATGCAAATCGCAATATTGGGGAGTATTAATTTTTCTGCTTTCATATTATAAAATGATGAGTAAAATTAAATAAAAAGAATAAGTATTGGTTGTTGACAGGCCAGCCACAAATAAATTTTTGATAGTTTTGGCTAAAGGGTTTTAAAGCTTTTTTCTGCCTTTTACCAGGAATTACTAAGCCTGCAAGAATACAGCCGGGTAGTATACCGCACAAGTCTTAAAAATGTGCCTTGACTACCCCCGCCCTTAACTGACCTCACCATCCTTCCGCATCCAAAATCTTTTCATCTGCCAAGGTATTTATATCTTCAAAACATTTAATTCTTTATTATTAATTTATTTATGTCAGATAACTTCGCAGCTTATATGTTAGCTCAAACAGTAATAGGAGATTTTAAAACATTCCGTTAATTATAGGTAGATGATTTTCTTGTAGGTTTGTTCGTTATTGAGACATTATTATTAGCCCAAAAATTATTACGGCATAATTCCTCTCTTCTTATTTTTCCTTTTGTCTTCTCTGCTTACTCTGTGATATCTCGAACAGTATTATTGCTTTTATTGAGTCAATAATACTCAATGTAAAAATACCAATTTTAATTATTTTGGCTTCCATCTTTACCCAGACTTATTGCAAAAGCTTTACAGCAGCAGATTTATGGAATATTCATCATCAGGGCAAAAAGCTGATTCAAAGAAAACCCGTTGCATAATCCAAAACATTCGGCACGGTGCAATGGTTTCTATGTAATAAACAACGTACAGGACAGCTACCAATATTTAATTGATTGGCCGGATAACATACACCAGCGAACTACAGGTAGCTTTATTTTTATACGCATTTATATTAGATTTTAGTCCTTTCAAAACAGCAGCCACCAAATTTCCATGGCCATTTTTATATTCCTCGCTTAGCATAGCTATATAAAAAGCATCCAGCCACATCGGCACGGAGTCCACCAGTTTTAATCCATGTTGGGCGGTCAATTTATCCACAGCCATAGGCGAAAAATGATACAAATGTCGGGGAACATCATAAGCAGCCCAATGCCCTTTGTATTGTAGAGCATCCAGTGACGTATAATTTGGCAAGGCTATCAAAGCTACTCCATCATTCTTTAGCACTCGTTTTATCTGATGAATGTATTCGTGCAACTGGTGTACATGTTCCAGTACATGCCACATGGTAACCACATCAAATTTTTTTGTAGGAAGATCAAATAATTTATCCGGCGTTTCTGCCTGAAGATTATATTTATTCATGCATATTTTTCTTGCGCCTTCATCTGGTTCAAGACCTGTTATCAACCAGCCGGATTGAGCTGCTTTGTGCAGAAAAGCCCCGGTGCCAGTGCCTATATCCAGCAAGGCACCATTCTGCAAACGATCACCAACGTTGCTTATCACGAGTTTCATTTTCCAGTTAAGTGTGTAATTACGTGCTAGTTTGTACACTTTATTAATCAAGCCTTTTTCTGTATCTGAATGAGAGATGTACGTATCCGATTTATAGTATGGACCAATGGCATCCTGGTCAGGTGCATTCTGGGTAAAACGAACGCTGCAAACCGCACATTCCCAAATATCAAATATTTCATTTGAAACGGTGTAATCTTTACATTCCAGTACTTTTTGTATGGAAGTGCTGCCGCAGCAAGGACAGCTTGTCCGGTTTATATTTGAGCCCATGAGTTTTTATACGTGGAGGCAAAAATACAGCTTATGGTGTATAAATTGTTTTATACAAGTTTTCCAAAAATGAATATGTAAATGAAAGACCATCGGCTCGTTAAGCAGTTTGTTTATCGAGAAAGGTTTACTTCAGGTTTATTGTTTTGGAAAATTTTCTGCACACAAAAAGAATCTGCAACATTTTTTAAACGAGTTCTTGCATTTATAAATTATCTTATATAGATTAGAGTTAATGTAAATTCTCCGCTTCAACAAACAACTCTTAACTGGTATTTATGAATGTCTTTAAAACCTACAGTCCCACGCATTATCAAAATGCACAAAAAGCTCTTTTTTATCAAGCTTATAATAAAAATCAAAAAAAGTTTGTTAAAACAGGTTTTGGAAAGACCTTATTATTTGATTCCGTTATTGAAATGTCAATAAAGTTATTTTGTGTGAAAGCATATTCATACATGCTTTATTTTCAATTTATAATATTTTGGATGGTTGATAAAGCGAATACAATACCCCCTTAAACTTTCAGATTTTATCAATGTCAATTTTTTGAGCGAAGGATAGTCCCTGCCTTCAATCAGTAAACAATACGGGGATTCACCATAAAAAATAAAAAACATGAATGCTTTAAAGAACAGAGTTCAGTTAATTGGAAATTTGGGTAACGAACCCGAAATCAAAAATATTGAAGGTGGTAAGAAATTGGCAAAATTCAGCATTGCCACTAACGAGTCCTATCAAAATGCTAGTGGCGAAAAAGTAAAGGAAACCACCTGGCATAATCTGGTGGCGTGGGGTAAACAGGCGGAATTAGCAGAGAAATTTTTGCATAAAGGTACCGAAGTGGTAATTGAAGGCAAACTCATCAATCGAAGTTATAGTGATAAAGAGGGGAATAAAAAATACATATCTGAAGTTCAGGTAAACGATATGTTGCTCTTGGGTAGCAAGGAAAAGGTGTCGGATTAATCAGGTTTTCATTCAACCGTCATAAACATCGAATATTGTTTGATGCTGAATAAGCATGATTCAATATTCGATGTTCCTTTAACTATAATGATATTTGCTTATTAAATCTCTTCACATGATTCTTTCAGACTCTTTTCAGTTTGCATCTGACTTTATTAATTATACCAACGCTTCTATCTTTTTAACTGGAAAAGCTGGTACCGGTAAAACAACTTTTTTAAAACACTGCAAAGAAAATAGCGTAAAAAACACCGCCATTGTTGCGCCAACTGGTGTAGCGGCAATGAACGCCGGTGGTACCACGATTCATTCTTTTTTCCAATTGCCATTTAATCCATATATCCCGGTCAGCAGAGGTTTTGATACACATGAAGGCGTGAATGATAAAAGCAGTTTGCTTGGCCGCCTTCGCATCAACAACGAACGCCGCGATGTAATGCAAAAACTGGAATTACTGATCATTGATGAAATAAGTATGGTGCGCTGTGACGTGCTGGATTCAATTGATGTTATTTTGAGGCATGTAAGAAGCCAGTATTCCAGACCCTTCGGCGGTGTGCAGGTTTTGCTGATTGGTGATATGTACCAGTTGCCTCCTGTTGTAAAGGATGACGAATGGCAGGCTCTTTCTCCTTACTACAAAAGCCAGTATTTCTTTAACAGTCAGGTAATTGAAACCATGCCTCCGGTTTATGTTGAGTTAAATAAAATTTATCGCCAGAATGATCCAATGTTTGTAAGCGTGTTAAATCAGGTTCGTAACAATGAAATGGACCAGGAAGGTTTTGACTTATTACACAGCCGCTATTTACCGAAATTCAATCCCACAAAAGAAGAGAATTACATTACACTTACCACTCATAATAATAAAGCGGATGCGATCAATTTTAAAGAACTAAATGATTTAAATGGCCCCTTACAAAATTTTAATGCGCTGGTTGAAGGTGAGTTTTATGAAAAATCTTATCCGGCCGATTTGCAATTAAAACTTAAAGTGGGTGCCCAGGTTATGTTTATAAAAAACGACATGGAAAAAGTTCGCAGATATTTTAATGGCAAAATTGGTATCGTTGAAAAAATTGAAGAGGATAGCATTAAAGTGTTGTGTGCTGGAGATCAAATCCCCATTGAAGTAAAGAAAGAAAAATGGAGAAATATTCACTATGTAGTTGACCAAACTACCAATCTTGTTGAGGAAAATGAAATCGGTTCCTTTACGCAATTTCCGCTAAGATTGGCCTGGGCTATCACCATCCATAAAAGCCAGGGACTTACTTTTGAAAAAGCCATCATTGATGCTGGTGAAGCTTTTGCACCGGGTCAGGTTTATGTCGCTTTAAGCCGGTGCACCAGTCTACAAGGGATGGTGTTGCATAGCCGTATCAACAATAATAGTTTACACAGCGATAGCCGAATAACAGCTTTTGCAAAAACTCAAAAAACATCGGATGTACAGTTAAGTTTACTTCATGAAGCCAAACACCTTTTTCAATCGGATGAAATTAAAAAGTTGTTTGACTTTTCTACCATTTTGCTTGATGTTAAGGCCGTACTTGCTTTTGCTACGATACAGGCACAATCGTTTAATACAGTATCATTGGCTTCGATAGAACAAATTCATACCGCAATTGCAAATTTGGAAATGGTTGCCAGAAAATTTGCACCACAGCTCACCCAACTGGTAGAACAAACGCAACTGCCTGAAAATAATATTGATTTACAAAAAAGATTAACTGCCGCCGCTAATCATTTTGTAAATGATTTGGAAAATATAAAATCCAACATCAATACCTGTCCTGCTGAAACCGATAGTAAACTTGTTGCAACGGATTTTAATAAATTGTTGCTGGATTTGTTTAACGGTGTTTGTTTACGATTGCACCAGATGCAAGGGTGCCGAAATGGATTTATGGTAGATGAATATTTGAGGTATAAACGGAGTTACATCAAGCCTTTTTTGTCGGCCAATGCTTATGCCGGAAAATCTACACAGGTTAAAACCAATAGTCCACATCCTGATTTATATAAAATGCTCCGCAAAAAAAGAGACGGCATTTGTGATGAAAAAAACATACCGGTTTATCTTGTTGCTGGTAGTGCCACTTTGGAAGAAATGGCTTTGTATCTTCCGCAAACCCTGGATGAGTTAAACCAGATTAGCGGCTTTGGTCCCGCCAAAACAAGACAATATGGCGAATCCTTTGTTAATATTATCAGAGAGTATTGTGAATTGCATGATTTGCATACCAATATTGAAGCGAAGCCCATAAAAATAAAGCGTTCCAAAAAATCTACCGAGATCAAAACAGATACCAAAACATCAAGTTTTCATTTATACAAAGAAGGCAAAACAATTGAAGAAATTGCAAAGGAAAGAAATATGACAGCAGCCACCGTTGAAGGACACCTGGCTTTTTTCGTAGGCTTAGGTGAAATAGATATCAACACAATTATATCAATTGAAAAACAGGATCTGATAAAATCTTCTATAAATAAACTTGGTCTTACGTCCACAAAAGATATTAAAGATAGTTTACCGGAACATATAACTTATGGAGAAATAAGGATGGTAACGGCTTCGCTAAAAGTGGTGAACTAAATTTTAAAAAAATATTTTCCGGCCTATACTTTAAACGTAAAATTAAGCTTTGCCGGCTGTACTCATACCGCAATTTAATCGGTACGCTCCTCTTAATTACTTTTTCTTTTAGAAAACTTTATACGGTATTCAGTGATCAATTCAAAAAAAAACCAGGGTAGAAACCCCGGTAATTTTTAATCCGTACCCTATGAAAACTATCTTAATAAAATATTTTTTAAACCTTGTGTTAAAGTAGAAAGATTTGAATCAACTACGTGTTAATTTAGTTTAACAGAATTTATGCCAATATGCGTAAGCCTTTACACGACAGTGTTTCATTGGTATTAGCATAAATAAAAAATCCTCTTTCTGGATTTTTTTTCCAAAATACGGAAATAAAATCTGAAAAGTGCTTTCACTAGAGTCTTTAAATTTCCATTTTTTAGAAGGTATTTTTAGCACATGATATTGATCTTTTAATCACAGGCATTGGCTTTCATCTTTCTTTAAAAAGGCCACCAAGTATGATGCAATGAATTTCAGGCTCAAAAAAACTTCATCAGGAATAAAAACTAATCAACAAACCAAAATAGTTATCGTTCCAGCCTTCCACCATTTCTTCGTACGCTTCATCCGGGATATTGGTATGGCTTAATTCTGCAGATGTTCCCTGTTTATGAACATGTAACTTTATGGTTACAATCGAGTCTTCTTCCTGTTCTCCGAAATACCATTGCTGCACAATTTTCTTTCCTTCGTCAAATGCTATGTTTTTGCCAACAATACTTCCTTCCCATAATGAGAACTCACTACCCGGTTCTGTACTCATTTCTGCTTCTTCGCCTGTCCATAGTTGAATAGTTGCTGGTAATGTTAACGCAAGATATACTTCTTCCGGCGGTGCCGGTATGATATAGTATTTTTTAAAGTCCTTCATTTGTTATAACATTTTTTTAAAGATAAAGTGGTTTTTACAATCAACAATAAATGATATCTGCTGATGGCTTTAAAAGAACTACCTTAATAAATTCAATTACTAAAATGATGAACAAATTTGATTTACTGATTGATAGTTTTCTTGATAATAGGATTGGAATAGACAAGGATTTTATAAGCAAAAATTTGTCAGAAGGCTTGCAACAAAATATTGTGCAATTACAAAAGGATGGCCTAATGACTGCTGCGGGTATTGGAAATGAGGTAGTGATGAATGCCACTCAAAAAATGAGGGGTGATAAAATCTATTGGATGGATAAAACTCATTCAAATATATTCGAGCAGGAATTCCTTTCTCATGTTGAAGATTTTATTAAATACCTTAACATGACTTGTTATACCGGCATCAATGGTTATGAATTTCACTATGCTGTGTATGAGGCAGGTAGTGGTTACAAGCGACACAAAGACCAATTTAAAAATGACAGCAACCGAAAGTTTTCACTCATTCATTATTTAAATGAAAACTGGGAAGAGGAAAATGGTGGTAATTTATTGGTTTATCAAAATGATTCTGTGCAACAAATTCGCCCTGAATCACAAACTGCTGTTTTTTTTAAAAGTGATGAAATGGAACACGAAGTTTCAAAATCAAATCGAGGCAGAATGAGTGTAACAGGATGGTTAAAACGGATATAGACTGACTGCTTATAAACAAGTATCCCGAAGCATTTTCATATAAACGTTTCCTTTTTCTCTGGCAAAATTAATATTTCGATTTGGTATCTCTTCCGGATTTTTATAATGTTCCAATGCCTTGTCAATACTTGCTTCCCGCAATAAATGCAACATTGGGTAAACGGACCTGTTAGTATAGTTTGCTGCATCATCTAATGGCGAATTAGCAAACTGGTAAAGAGGATGAAAACTCGCCAACTGATATATTCCTTCATAATCGTTGTCCTCTAAAAAATCTTCAGCTAGTGCAACAATATCAAGATAATGATCAAAACTTTCGAACGAATTAGGAAAGATTAAAAAAGATGTTTCTATATCATTGTCTTGATCTAAACGGGTTAATTCATTTAGAAAAGAGTCCGAAGAAAATGTGGTAAATATTCTAGCATCTACCTGATAATGCACAGCCTTCTGTTTTATTACCTTGGCTGCAAATGGACAAAAATTGCATCCAACTATTACATCGTTGATCCAGTTTTTCGTTTGATCAATTACATCTTCAGACGACTTCATTTATCATTATTTTTTGTTTGCGGCTAAAGCTAGTTCCAATGATTGCATCCTGATAACAGAAGGTTAGAAGATAAACTTACCTGTTAGAAAAGATTATAAAAAAAATCGCCGCCGATAAAATTTACCAGCGACGACTTTTGTATAAAAAATATTTTTAGTCAACCTTAAAATCAACTTTTACATCTCCCCACATTAACGAAACTGTACCTGAAGGAGCAATTGAAAATGTCATTTTTTCTGTGAACATCGCAGATTTTACTGGAGTAGATTTAGTGCGTAACGCATCTTCTCCATCTTTATACCCATTTGATCCCCACAAGTCTGTTTTTTTATTAAAGATAATTGTCCATTCTTTTTCACCTGGTATCGTGTAAAAACCATATTTACCTGCGGCCAGTTTTTTACTATCTATCATAACGTCTTTACTTACCTCAAAGGTGGTTGCTTCATTGGCTCCTGTACGCCAAACTTCGCCAAAAGCGGCTATTTCTTTACCTATTTTCCTGCCTTTTACAGACGGCTGACTGTAGTCGATCGTAATGGTTGCACCATTTGTTGTAGTTACGGTTGCCTTAGCAGGCGGACTTGGTCTTTTACTTTTATCTTGTCCACATGCAGTCATGGTAATTAATGATGTTGCTACAATAGCAAATAAATAAATTGATTTTTTCATGTTTTTTAGTTTCAAATTACAAAAATTGTTCCACTATCTAGTATTAAAATGGATCAGTGGAGAAATCAACGTGATAGTTTATTTATTGATTTTATGAACGGTTTGTAGCTTGCTGTCTATTATAAAAAGAACAGTGCTGGATTTAAAAATATACTATCTGTTTTTAGCGTTGGTTTCTATAGTATTCAATAAAAAGATTTCTTTACGGACTCGCTCATTGAGTCGTTAAAGATTTGGCTGAGGTAACTTATATAAAATTTTATCGCCCAAAGTCATCTTGTACCCTTACGATATCATCCTCATCACTTGGATCGCCGGCAACGGTATGCCTCCATATTTCTGCAACAATCCCCCATCCGTCTAAACCAATTAGGCGATGCCGTTCGCCTTGCTTTAATTGAATGATATCATCAATATTTAGTTTCGTAGATTCTTTTTCTTCATTGGTATCGCTTGTTATTACACCGGCAGTACCACTAATCAATTTCCATATTTCAGCACGGCGATGATGATACTGCCAGCTCAATCTCATTTCCGGAGCTACTATTAAAATTTTGGGACTTAGTTTACCCGTTATCGTTAGTTCATCTTTTGTGAGGTGAGAGAAATACAACGCAATAAATTTATCTGCTTCTGCTTCGTCTAAAACAAAAAATCCACCCCATGGCCGGGTGCTATCTAGCTTATCTACTTTTAAATTTTGTTGATGAAGATACTCTGCTACATTTTCGAAAACCAATTCTTTGGGTGTTTCAGGAGAAAAATGAAGTGACATGTGCTTTTAGATTTTGTTATGGATTATTTTTTACGTTTTGACTGAATCCCTTTAAATATTGCAGGATTAAAATAAGCTTTTGCAAAAAAATATATAATTAATTAATAATCATAATTTTATAATGAATTGTGCTTTATAATGAAAATAATTCGATTTATATTGATAAGGTAGCGTGCTAATTAAAAAAATATCACCTACCCATGTACACCATCAATATTTGCACATCGCTGGGATTTACTCCGGAAATACGGGATGCCTGACCGAGTGTACGGGGTTTTATTTTCGTAAATTTTTGTCTTGCTTCGTTACTTAGCGAAACTAATTTATCATATCGGAAATTATCTGGTATTATTAAATCCTCCAGTTGACTCATTTTAGCTACTAATTCTCTTTCTTTGTTGATATATGTTTCGTACTTGGTTAATATTTCAACCTGTTCCAGCGTTTCTCTGTCAAACTCCTTTAAAGCATCTTTTACTTTTGGTATCATATTTACCATTTGATCTAATCCTATGTTTGGTCTTAGCAAAAGTTGTAACGCCTTCTGTTTAAATACCAATACTGATGATGACACACTTTCCAGCAAAAGGTTTGCTTCATCTGGCTCAAGAGAAATACTACTTAATATTTCTTTTGCTCTACTTACAGACCCCGTTTTCATTATTACATTGTCCATCCGCTCCTGGGATGCTAAACCTAATCGATAACTGATTTCTGTCAGACGAATATCGGCATTGTCTTGTCTTAGTAAGGTTCTAAACTCTGCCCGGCTGGTAAACATTCTATAAGGCTCGTCAGTACCCTTATTGATCAAGTCATCAATCAAAACTCCAATATACGCCTCGCTTCTTTTCAAAACAACCGGCTCCAATTCACGTGCTTTTTGATGTGCATTGATACCCGCCATCAATCCCTGGCAGGCGGCTTCTTCGTATCCTGTGGTTCCATTAATCTGACCAGCAAAAAATAGGTTCTCTATCAGTTTTGTTTCCAGATTAAACTTTAACTGGGTTGGTGGAAAAAAGTCATACTCAATCGCATACCCTGGCCTAAACATTTTACAATTTTCAAAACCTGGTACTAATTTAAGTGCCTTATACTGAACCTCTTCAGGTAACGATGAAGAGAAACCGTTTACATAAATTTCAATGGTATTGAAACCTTCCGGTTCCACAAACAATTGATGCCTGTCTCTTTCTGCAAACCTGTTAATCTTATCCTCTATACTTGGGCAATAACGTGGACCTGTTCCCTGGATTCGTCCCTGAAACATTGGGCTCTTTTCAAAGCCTGTTTTTAATACCTCATGTACTGCACTATTTGTATAAGTTATCCAGCAACTCCGTTGGTCTTTCGGTGCAAGTTTTGGTAAATCCAGATAACTGAATCCTATAATATCCTCATCTCCTTTTTGCTCTTCCATCTTTGAGTAGTCGAGGCTTCTACCATCTAACCTGGCTGGTGTGCCCGTTTTTAAGCGATCACTTTCAAAACCAAGTGAAACCAATTGTTCGGTTATACCGGTTGCAGCTTTCTCTGCCATTCTACCACCACCCAATTGTTTCTCTCCTATATGAATGATTCCATTTAAAAAGGTACCGTTTGTTAAAACAACAGACTTGGCCTTTACTTCATGTCCAAGACCCGTTTTAACACCTACTACCCTTCGGTCCTTTACTATTAATTCGCCAACCATATCCTGATAAAAATCTACATTCGGTGTATTTTCCAGCATCTCTCTCCACTTAGTGGCAAAAAGCATGCGATCGCTTTGTGCCCTTGGACTCCACATCGCAGGGCCTTTCGACCTGTTCAACATTCTAAATTGGATCATACTTTGGTCGGTTACAATTCCGCTGTATCCTCCCATTGCATCAATCTCTCTTACAATCTGTCCCTTGGCAATACCGCCCATTGCCGGGTTACAACTCATTTGAGCAATGGTTTGCATATTCATCGTTATGAGTAGTACTTTACTACCCATATTTGCGGCGGCGGCGGCGGCCTCACATCCTGCGTGACCGGCACCTACTACTATTATATCGTATTGTGGAAACATGTATGCTGCAAAGTTAAAGTAACTGCATAGTATTAGCGGAAGCCCTATTAGCCAAATTTTTTAAGTATTTCCTTTTCCAATAAAATATCTTCCAGGCTGGTGCCGGTGTTTAAGCTATTAAATTCTTCGCGATCAAGGGTTGAAATTATTTCAAGATCAGCTTTATTCTGAATGATATACCTTTCAATTTCGGTTTCACCGATAATATTAGCGTTGATAATTTGATTAATCTTATCAATCATTTTTAAACAAAGAGAAAATCCTGTTTTATTGAGCAAGTATTCAAAGTAAGGCTTCACAGCAATTACTTCAATTTTATTAAGCGGTGTTTTGCCGATTTCTATATTTTGTACCCTTATATTTATAAAATTCCAGCAAAGTAAAAGATCATTTTCTACGGTAAAATCAAAGTAGGCTAATGGTACAACGTGATCGAATTGCCAGGAAGTGCCAAAATTATTCCAGTTAAGTCCTGCTGTAAACTGTAGCTCAATCCATTTTCTAAATTCTTCAATGCTTAAACCGAAGTAAATAGCATAAGATGGACTTAATGTTTTCTCCAACACATATCGCCGAAGAGTAACCTGCCACTTTCTTTTTTCTCTAAACCTTAATACTTTATCCGTTATTTGAACTGCTTTGGTCCATTTTTTCCTCTCCATTTTGTAAAAGTAAAATGTTTCATTAAGAAACTGTTATTCGTGGAACAAATACTAAATTGAAAGCTATATTTAAATTAAGATAGACAACTATATATTCCTCTCAATTTGACTAAATTAATCTTTCTTTTTATTGTTTCGCTTGGAAACTGTTGCCCGTGGAACATCAACAAAAGTAAAGATCAAGATATTTGTTCTCAGCGGAAGTCATAATGAGCTTGTCGGAAGTAACCTTATCCTTATAACCACAAAGGTGTAGAGCCCCATGAAAGATGACTCTATGTAACTCGAAATTAAAGGGTACCCCAATAGCTGACGCGTTATCATAAACCCTGGCTGAACTTATATAAATTTCACCATCAACAGGCTCACCGCTTTCTGAAAAATAAAACGTTATTATATCTGTGTAAGTGTCGTGTTGAAGAAATTCTTTATTAATAGACAATAAAAAATTATCGGAACAAAAAATAATTCTTAATGAAAAAAGTGAGTAGCCTTCAATTATAAATAATTCTTGTAAAAAAGACTTTAGCCGCCTCCTATTGGTAAGCTTAACTCCAGATTCATTAAAAAAAAATTGAACTCCCATAACTTATTTTAGAATATCGAAATTATCAAACAATTCTGATTGATACCTTTGTACAAATCAAATAAAATAGGATGGAAAGGCGACTGTCAGATATCAAAGTAGGTAAAACCGTTATCATAAGACATTTCGATAAAGATGATATATTTCTAAAATTAATGGAAATGGGTTGTGTACCTGGCGAAACGCTTATGATAGATCATGTTGCCCCGTTGGGCGATCCAATATCCATTTTAGTAGCAGGGTATCACCTAAGTTTACGACTCAATGAAGCTGAAAATATATGGGTTGAAGAAGTTGATACTATTATCATAACTAAATCACTATAATTTAAAATGAAAATCGGACTATACTTCGGATCTTTTAATCCGATACATGTCGGACATCTTATTATAGCCACTCACGTAATCAATACCACAGATATACAACAGGTTTGGTTAATAGTTTCCCCTCATAATCCATTGAAACCATCGGCGTCACTACTGAATGAATACGATCGCTTGCACCTGGTTCAATCCGCTTTGGAAGGTGAAACTAAATTAAAGGCTTCTAACATTGAATTTCAACTTCCTAAACCTTCATATACTGTTGATACGCTGTCATATCTAAAAGAAAAATACCCAAACCATGAATTTGCTATAATAATGGGAAGCGATAGCTTTTGTAATCTTACTAAATGGAAAAATTATGATGTGATAGTTAAGAATAATCCATTGTATATATATGAACGTCAGGGTTTTGAAATTAAAAACAACCTAAACGCCCGCATTGAGATACTAAAGGCTCCTCTTTTACAAATATCCTCTACCAACATTCGTAATTTGATCAAACAAAAAAAATCAATTCGATATATGGTGCCGGATATAGTAAAGGAAGAGATAGAACGGAACGGCTATTATAAATAAGTAAAACTGGTTTAGAAAAATAAACCAAGTATCAGGCAAATCAATACAATAAAAGGGGCTGGTATTTTTGTAAACCGAAGTAATAAAATAGTGCCGGTGATAACACTAAAATTAAATAAGCTAACCAAATTTAAATGAAGAATAGAAATATCCTTTAAAAGATATAGCGTGGCAGCCCACATTAGGCCTACAACCACTGAATTAATTCCTTCAAGCGCCCGGTATACTACAACAAACTTTTTAAAATATTGCCATACAGGAAAGAAAAATAAAATCAACAGTAAACTGGGTAGGAAAATACCAACAGAACCTATTAAACATCCTAATAACTGTATAAATTTACCATCACGCTTTAACGCTATTCCACCCGTATATGAAGCAATCGAAAAAACGGGACCCGGTATAGCCCTTACTATTCCAGCCCCGGTAAGCAATTCATTCCGATCAATCCTAATAATATTCTGCTTGGGGTCTATGAATTTTGGAGCACTAGGACGTGCAACATACTGGTCTAACATTAAGGGAATTAATACATCCCCACCGCCAAAAACAAAACTCCCAAACCTGTAAAAGTTTTCAAAAAGATTGTATGCTCTTCGATGGGGCCAATCCTGCTTCCGGGCGGTTTCGCTCACTATTCCTGCTATTAGAAAAACAGAAACAAACAACCATATATTTCGCCACCGTATTTGCTTCGGCCTAATATTTTCCTTCTCGGGGATACGTTTGTCGCTAAAATTAGTTGCAATCCCGCCTAATATGATCATTAAAGGAAATACCCAGGGGGTTTTAAAAAATAAGTAAGTTACTATCATTGTAACCAACATTATAATCTGGGTAATGGTATTATTTACAGCAATTCCAAAGGCTTTTATACCTGCATAAGCCAAAAACCCAATAGCCATCGGCTGGATAAACTGAAATATACTTTTATTCAAGTTTGCTGATCCTATTTCTCCTACCAAAAAAGAAAGACCTCCCATTAGAATACAAGCCGGTAAAACCCAGATAATCAATGTTAATATAGCCAAAGGAACTCCACCCCTCTTATACCCAATCAAAGTAAGCACCTGTGTACTGGAGGCACCGGGCAGCATCTGACAAAATGATACAAAATCCATCAACTCCTCCTTCGAAACATCCCTTCTTTTATCTACAAAAGTTTTCATCACCATGCCCAAATGTCCCTGGGGTCCACCAAAAGCAGTTATGCTATGTAGGAAGACAGCCTTTAAAAACGATATGTGTCGGATTAGAATCAAATAACTATAACCGCAGATTTAATAAAGTTAGTTTGAGTCAGAGTCATAAAGTATAGAACAAACAACTACAAAAATTATTACTATTTCTTCAAGCCTATCTCTCTTAGTCTTTCATCAAGATATTCCCCCGCACTGATGTCAGGATAAAATTTGCTGTGTTCCGTGTCTATACAATTGTCCAAACATTGTAAACTCATTGAGGATTTTGGATGCAGAAAAAAAGGTATAGAAAAACGTGATGTATGCCACAACGCTCTTTCTGGATTCACAACTCTATGGGTGGTACTTTTTAATTTATTATTTGTTAGTCGTTGCAACATGTCTCCAACATTCACAACGATTTGATCGGGTAGCGCAGTAACCGGTACCCATTCATTTTTTCTATTTAAAATTTGTAATCCATCAGCAGACGCACCCACTAATAATGTTATTAAATTGATGTCTTCATGTTGTTCGGCACGAATGGCACTATTTGGCTCAAAGATAATAGGCGGGTAATGAATTGCCCTTAAAATAGAATTCCCATTGAAAATAAAATCATCAAAATAATGCTCATCAAGATTTAAGTAAATAGCGATCGCTTGCAAAACTGATATACCAGATTTTTCAAATGCCCGATACGCATCAGCCAAAGTTTCATCAAATAAATTAATCTCACTCACCATAACATTTGGTGGATATTCATCATCTATGTAACAATCTCTCGGCGTTTGCCCATATTGAAAAAACTCTTTCAGGTCAGGAGCATCACTACCTTTTGCATGTTCTTTGCCAAAGCTCGTGTACCCTCTCTGACCTGCTAACTCAGGCAACTCATATAAATGCTTTTTATCAAGCGGCAACGAAAAAAATTCCTGTACTAATTGATAAAGATTTTCAATTAAACCTTTATCAATTCCATGATTTTTTATTGCAACAAACCCAACCTCCTCATACGCAGCACCAATCTTATTAACAAAATCCTTCCTTTGCTCTGAATCTCCACTTAAAAAATCTGAAAGGTCTACTGATGGTATGCCCATAAATTGAAATTATTAATAAAAATAAAAAGTCAAAAAATATATTACTAATAATTTTAGTAATTCTACTTTTCAAAAATACCTATAAATTATACTGTCTGCTAATCTCTAACATACGATCAATGGGCTTTTTAGCTAATACTCTCAAATTTTCCTCCATCTTTATCTCTGGCAATTCATATTCCATACATAAATATAGCTTCTCCAAAGTGTTTAATTTCATGTGAGGACAATCGTTACAAGCACAACTATTATTTGGAGGAGCAGGAATAAAAGTTTTTTCTGGACTCTCCTTCTGCATTTGGTGTAATATACCAGTTTCTGTAGCTACAATAAACTCGGTACTCGTACTTTGTTGGGAAAATTTCAATAACCCTGTAGTGCTTCCTATATAATCTGCAACAGCCAATATATGTTCTTCACATTCCGGATGAGCAATTACAAGAGCTTTCGGATGACGTACTTTCAACTTAGTTATCTTTTCAAGGCTAAAAATTTCATGTACCATACACGCTCCATTCCAAAGTAACATATTGCGTCCTGTCTTTTTATTAAGAAATGCACCGAGGTTCTTATCAGGCGCAAATATAATTTTTTGCGCTTTTGGTAAACTTTCAATTATCTTTTCGGCATTACTGCTGGTACAAATAATATCGCTCAATGCCTTCATACCGGCTGAACAGTTAATGTAGGTGATTACCAAATGGTCGGGGTGTTTATCTTTGAACAATTTAAACAAAGCAGGTGGAGCACTATCGCTTAACGAACAACCAGCATTCAAATCAGGTAACAATACCTTTTTCTCCGGATTTAAAATTTTAGCGGTTTCAGCCATAAAATGAACTCCGGCAAACACAATGATATCCGCAGTTGTTTTTTCGGCCTGTTGGGCAAGCCCAAGACTATCACCAATAAAATCGGCTACATCCTGAATATCGGGTTCCTGGTAATAATGCGCCAAAATAATAGCGTTCTTGTTCTTCTTTAATTTTTCAATTTCAGCAAACAGATCAAGGTTTACATCAATGTCAAAATCAAGAAATCCTGTGGTATCAATTTTTGATTTTGCAGTGTTGATATCTATCATAATATGTATTAATACTTTTTTTATTTAAATTAAACTACTATTACTATGGCTGTGGATATGTGGAAACATTTATTTTAGAAGTTTTGTAAAATTGAAATCCCATTCTTATTAACCATCATCCACATTTAATTAACATCATGTAAAGTAAGTATGTCCTCCACAGGCCCTACGCTGGCAATCATTCTTCAATTATTATAATTATATTTTTGCACCAACGTTAATAAAAAAAGCGGTTGATAACAATTTAGAAATATTCAAAACCATCTATGTTAACCCAGTACCTGAAAAGTTTTGCTCAATTAACATCCTAGTGTATTTAAATAGAATAGTTAAATAGTTGTGCTCCAAGTTTCCTCTAAAAATAGCTAAAAATCTACGTGTTACCAACACCAAACAGGGGTTATTAACACTGCTATGTTGATAGCGTAGTAAAATACAATACCAGCATATATCTTATGTAAAATTACAGTTTGCATGTATCACTATTAGCAGCACCTCAAAATATTTTAATTTAAGTACTTAAGGAGCCCCACCTCATAAACAAATGTTAGTTGAATGAAAACAGAAACTAATATATATAAAGAATTTATTTAAAAAGCTCATATAAGTATTAATATTTATGCAATGGTTTAGTAAGAACAGAAGGATATTTCAAAAGCTTGTTGCTACTTAAATTAGGTAGTTGTAGCCAGAGTAATATTAGCTAATCATATCTTATTTTACCCTATTTTTGCCGTCCATTTTAACTAAATTAACCATGCAGATCATTCAGAACATTCGTGATAAAGGCGCGGCCATTGTAATTGGCGTAATTGCACTTAGCTTAATCGGTTTTATACTGATGGACGCAAAACCAGGAAGCAGTGGCGGAATTTTTGGAGGCAATCCATCATCCAGTGTTGGTAAAATTAATGGTGAGTCAATTGAATACAATGATTTTAATGCTAAAGTAAAGCAAGCAGAAGAACAATATGGTGGCCAAATAAGTGGTACACAAGTATATGAGGTGCGTCAATCAGTTTGGGATCAAATAGTTGCTGAAAAGGTTTTGGTAAAAGAATTTGAGAAATTGGGTTTGAGTTTTTCTCCAAAGGAAATGAGTAGCATAATGTTTAGTAATGATGCACCGTATGCATTAAAGCAGGCTTTTACCGACAAAGCAACCGGCCAGTATGATATTGCTAAAGTTCAGGAATGGTGGGCGACGGCAAAAAAATCCAAGGATGACCAACGAGCTGCAATTGAAAATCAAATAGTAGAGCCAATGAAATTGCAAACACTGTATAATAAATATAATAGTATGTTGGCCGCCAGTGCTTATTATCCTTCATGGATGCAACAAAAGGATATAACAGAAAGCAAAGTTTTTGCAAATATTTCTTATGTAGCTGTTCCGTATAATGTTATTAGTGATAGCACTGTTAAAGTGAGTGATGATGATCTAATGGATTATATGAATAAACATAAAACAATTTATAAACAAGATGGTGGAAGAAGTATTTCTTATGTAACATTTAGCGCCAATCCTTCTGCATCAGATACGCTAAAATCTTTACAAGCTGTTGAAGCGCTAAAAGCTCCTTTCTTAGCCGATACAAATGCAAAAACTTATGTAGCACGAAATATGAGCTCTATTAATTTTTATGACGGCTATACATTGCGATCAAAATTAGCTATGCAGCAAAAAGATTCGATTGCTGCATTGTCAACAGGAAACGTATTTGGACCCTACCTGGATGGTGGAAATTTTGTTTTGGCAAAAATGATCGGGGTTCGCCAGTTACCCGACAGTGTAAAGACACGACACATTTTGGTAAGCACAAATGACCCGCAAACAGGACAGCCTTTGCTGGAAGATAGTATAGCCAAAAAAAGAATTGATAGTATAGCAGCCGCTATAAGTACCGGGGCAGACTTCAATGCGATGGTCTTGCAATATAGTGACGATAGAGGAAGTAAAGATAAAGGTGGCGAGTATGATTATTCTTCTACACAGTTTGGAAGTATTGCCAAAGAATTTGCAGAAACTATTTTTTATGGTAATGCCGGCGATAAAAAAGTTGTAAAAACTGTTTTTGGATGGCATTATATAGAAGTATTGAATCAAAAGAATTTTGAACCAGCTTATAAAGTTGCATACCTGGCTAAACAGATTTTAGCTTCTGATGAAACAATTAATATGGCAAGTTCCAAAGCCACCAAAATTTCTGGTGAAGCAAGAGATGCTAAAACATTTGAAACCTATATTACCAAAAATGGCATTCAAAAAATGGATGTTCCAGAATTGATTAAAGTAAATGATTATAGACTGGGAGGCTTGCAAGACGCCAGGCAGTTAATCAAATGGGCATTTGATGCCAAACAAGGTGAAGTAAGCGAACCATTTAATATTGAAGATCAATTTGTAGTTGCGGTAGTGAATAGAATACAGCCGGAAGGTTTACCAGATGCTAAAACAGCCAGGCCAATGGTAGAACTTACTGTTCGCAATTTGAAAAAAGCAGAAGTTATAAGTAAAAAATTAACAAACACTCCAACGCTGGAGTCAGCCGCTGCTGCCTATAATCTTCAAATAGGATCAGCCGGTGCAGATTCCACACTAACATTTAGCTCGCAAATTATCAATGGTGTTGGAAATGAACCAAAAATAATTGGCGCAGCATTTAATAATGCTTATAAAACAAAAGTATCTGAACCAATAACAGGAACAAATGGCGTTTATGTTATAAAAGTTAATAGCATAGGAAACCTGCCTGCAGATAGTGCAGCGATACTTGCTCTACAAGCCGACCAGCGTACAAAAGGTTTATTACAGCAAATGTCTGGCTGGTTTGAATCCCTAAAGAAAACTGCCGAAATTAAAGACAACCGCAGCAAACAGTTTTAATAATATCTTCCTTAAAATATTTTCCGCCGGATCATTTAGAAAATGGTCCGGTTTTTTATTTTATAGTATAAGCAAAAGGTTACTCTAAAACCATATTTTACACTAAAGCATTTTTAATCCGGGTATCAAATAATGTAAATGAGTTAAATTCCATTTATCGAAAGGCCTTCAAGCAAAGGATGTTCATTTATACTTAATTTTGCAGCCATGGATGGAGTAATTATAAATAAGGTTAGTGAAAGTGCATTGATCACTTTAAACCTGGAGGAATATTATCCAAAAGAAGAGACTGTGTTGTTCGACATGAAGAATCATCTCTTTATGGGTCTTATTTTAAAAGAGAAAGATTTTAGGGAAGCCCTCAACAATATTGATCTTACTATTTATACAAATAAGGCAGTTGCGGTAACCTGTAGTGCAGATGCTGTAATACCAATATGGGCTTACATGTTGGTGGCAAGTTATTTGCAACCGGTGGCAAAGGAAATAATTTTTGGTACTACAGAAGAATTAAATAAGCAGTTGTTAATGAATAATATTGCTCAAATAAATCTGGACGAATTCGTTGATAAAAGGGTAGTCATAAAAGGATGCGGAGAATTACCTGTTGGAGAGGCCGCTTACTTGTTGGCGACTAAACTTTTGCGAACTGTAGCAAAAAGCATTATGTATGGAGAGCCGTGCAGCACGGTGCCAATTTTTAAAAGAAAATAAGAACCTGCTCTATATTTTGTTATTGCCTACCTAAAACAATTGTAAATCCAGATTGAAAAAGAATGATTGATGCCGTATTAAAGGGTTTTGCAATTAGCTTACTACTCATTTTTTCAGTAGGCCCAATTGTATTTACTATAATTAAGCAAAGCATTAACAATGGCCGGGCCGGCGGTTTTAGTTTTGTTGCTGGAGTTTGGATAAGTGATCTTCTAATGGTTTTGTTAAGTAATGTTTTTTCTGAACTGGTTACGACACTGCTACATTTTAAAATGGCAATTGGAATTACGGGCAGTGTGCTGTTGATAGGAATGGGAATTTATTATCTGTTTTTCAAAATAATTAAATTGCGTAGTGCAGAATTGGATGTTATCAGGATCTCGGCAGGCACACATGCTAAGCTGGCGTTTTCAGGGTTTTTAATCAATACCTTGAATCCGGCAGTCATCGCGTTTTGGCTTACAACGGCAACCACCCTTGCTGTATCAAATACGGTTAACGAGCGCATCATAATTTTTTCTACCTGTATTCTTATCAATTTTGCCGCGGATGTGGCAAAAGTAATGTTGGCAGAAAAACTAAGTAAGAAACTCACACACAAAAACATAGTACTAATCAATAAAATTTCAGGATCCATTTTATTAATATTTGGTGCCGTACTTTTATTGGGAATAATTTATTCTGTTACAAAAACGTAACGGTTAGTAAGTTTGCTTTACCTTTCAATCCTATATTAACCCACCATGACCCGTATAATAATATTTCTACTTTTGCTCCTGGTAAATCAAACATTTGCCCAATCATCGGATGTAATTTTATTAAAGCGACACAAAAAGACAGTTAATAGATATTTTTCTGGTACAGATATAGCGCTAACAACCAATACCGGCGTTTATCTAAATGCACAGATAGTAAAAATAAAAAACGATTCTCTTTTTCTAAGACAGTTTGATATAAGACAAATACCGACTCAGTTGGGTGTATTCATTTTAGATACCGTTGCAACATATTATTATAAATACCACTACAATCAGATTAAAGCCATTGGCAAAACCGGAAGACGGTTTAATTTATCTGGCAGTGGTGCTAGTCTTTTAGGCGGAGGTATATTGCTAACGCTGGCAAGTGGAGTCGTTTTTCTTGTCGACAGAGATAAGTTTAGTCCGGCGTTGATGATTGCTTCTGCATCTTTGGCAACCGTTGGTTATGTAATGTCCAAAACCGGTGGTAAAGGAATGATTATTGGAAAAAAATATTCGCTGGTTTATCTGGGTATTTCCGAAAATAAAAAATTGTAAGTATATATTGCATATTCAATAACCAGTATTACTATGCAAAAGGCGTGGCGCATCTTTAAAAGGATTTTTCTCTTCCTTTTTGTTTTTCAGTTTATTTATATCTTCTTTTGTAAGTGGATAAATCCTCCAGTAACAATTACCCAACTCGTAAGTGTTCTAAAAGGTTATGGTTTAAAAAGAGATTATGTTAGTTATGATCAGATAAGCCCAAATATAAAACTAGCAGTAATGGCTAGTGAAGACCAGTTGTTTCCTGAGCATGATGGTTTTGACATGAAGGCAATTGAGAAAGCAATCAAATACAACGAAAAGCATCCTAATCGAAGAAGAGGCGCCAGTACCATAAGCCAACAAGTAGCCAAAAATGTGTTTTTATGGCAAGGCGGCGGATTTTTTAGAAAAGGTCTGGAAGTGTATTTTACTTTTATGATTGAAAAAATATGGAGTAAAAGACGGATTTTAGAAATGTATTTAAATGTGGCAGAAACGGGCAAAGGTATATTCGGCGTGCAGTCTGCATCAAAAATATACTTTAATAAAAACGCAAAAAACCTTACCAGAAGCGAGGCAGCAAAAATTGCGGCAAGTTTACCAAATCCTAAAATGTACACGGTTAAACCGATCAGTAAAAAAGTACAAAATCGCTATGATGATATCATGCGCCAGATGAACAATCTACAGGGAGATGCGGATATACAAACATTGATTAAATAAATCATTCTACAACTTTACAATTTTTATCGAAATTTGCAATATGAATTTTAGAAACTTCAAAATGATTGGCTACGTAGTATACGGACGTGGCTCTTTCAACCAATTAGACGAAATATTACAACCAAACCGCAAAGACGATGCACCAATGGTATTTTTGGTGGATCATTTTTTTGAGGGAAAAGAACTGGCTAAAAGAGTTCCGGCAAAGGGAAAGGATAAAGTGATTTTTGTAGATGTTACCTACGAACCAAAAACAACTTATGTAGATAGTATTGCCAACCAACTAAAAGGTGAGTTTGGAACAGTGAGTGGTATTGTTGGTATTGGTGGCGGATCTGCCATGGATCTGGCAAAAGCTGTTTCTTTAATGATGAACAATCCGGGCAGTAGCGCCGATTACCAGGGATGGGATCTTGTAAAAAAGGCGGGAGTTTATAAAGTGGGCATACCAACTTTGAGTGGCACCGGTGCCGAAGTCAGTCGCACTACCGTGTTAACGGGCCCAACAAAAAAACTGGGTATGAATTCAGATTTTACACCTTTTGATCAAATTGTGCTGGATCCGGAATTAACTGCCGAAGCTCCGGCCAATCAACGTTTTTATACCGGCATGGATTGTTATATACATTGCATTGAGAGCTTAAATGGCACATATTTAAATGAGTTTAGTAAAAGTTACGGTGATAAAGCATTGCAACTTTGCAGAGACGTGTATGTAAACAAAGATCGCTGGGATGAGGTAAGCGATGATAAATTAATGATGGCCTCTTATGCCGGCGGAATGAGCATAGCTTATTCGCAAGTTGGTGTAGCCCATGCAGTAAGTTATGGCCTCAGTTATTTATTGGGAACCAAACATGGCATTGGCAACTGTATTGTATTTGATCATCTGGAAGAGTTTTATCCGGAAGGCGTAAAGGAATTTAAATACATGGTTGAAAAAAACCAGATTGATATTCCAAAAAATATTTGTGCCAACCTGACTGATGAAGAGTTTGATAAGATGATTGACGTTTCTATGGGCATGAAGCCACTTTGGGAAAATGCTTTAGGTAAAGATTGGGAAAAACAAATGAACCGGGAACGCCTGAGAAAGTTGTATGAACTTTTGTAGTAGAAAAAATATAGTTTAAGGAATAAACCGGCGCATTGTTACCGGTTTTTTTTATTGAAATTACCAGATGTAAGGAATCATTTTCTTTACCTTCTTTTGATAATTTTTATAAACATCGCCATACAATTTTACTAGCTTTCTTTCCTCGTAAATAATACCAATTGCCAGGTAAGCCCACATTAGTATCATCAGCATTAGATTTTTAAAATAAGGCTGCCATAAAAAAAACCCCAACACAAAAAGCATAGTTCCACTATATAGCGGATGGCGCACATATTTATTCATACCAGCAATAACCAAAGCATAATTTTTTTCCTCACTGATACCCATAAAACCTTTCCAGTCGTAATTGCTGATAGCAATAATCATAATGATGAATCCGGCTAACAACGAAAAAAAGGCAACACAATTCGCAATGAAACCTGTAATAAATAAAATGGTTGAAGGAACGATGAACTGAAAATAAAACAACAGTAAAATACCAAGCACTCCAATGATATTGTAGCCTATCCGATAAGCACGCGGAGATATAAGTGAAAATTTTTTAGCGAAAAACATTTTTACAGACGTAGCTGCCAGCAGACTGTGTAAATAAAAATAGAGTAACCAGGCCAATAACAGCATCGCTTCATTCATAAAAATATTCCATTAATAGTTTGTTATTAAAGGTAACGGTATTCCACAGCCTTTATCAGGTTAATATTAAGTGAGATTGTACATAAAAAAACCATCAAAAAACAAAACCCTACCTTTGTTCCCTACTCCACTTAAAAATACGGCAGGTTGTAAGCCGATGTGGTAAAAACTTTCCCCGCTGATTCAGAAAATGCAACGTCTTTGCCAGCCTTTAAAAAAATTAAACCATTCAATGGCATTTAAAAATTTAGAATTAATTGAACCGATCCTTAAAGCATTGGCTGATGAAGGATACACTACACCTACGCCCATACAGCAGCAATCCATACCGCTGGTACTGGAAAGAAGAGATTTATTGGGATGTGCGCAAACCGGAACAGGAAAAACAGCCGCTTTCGCAATTCCTATTTTGCAAATTTTACACGAAGAAAAAGAACAGGAACGTGGTCGCAAACAAATCAAAGCGTTAATACTAACTCCAACCCGCGAGTTGGCCATCCAGATTGATGAAAGTTTTGCTGCCTACGGAAAATATACTGGTCTTACGCACATGGTAATTTTTGGTGGAGTATCACAGTTTCACCAAACCAACCAATTAAAAAACGGAGTTGATATTTTGGTAGCAACTCCCGGCAGGTTATTGGATTTGATGAGTCAGGGTTTTATTGGCTTACAACATCTAAAAATATTTGTACTGGATGAAGCAGACCGCATGTTGGACATGGGTTTTATACACGACGTTAAGCGAGTGATCATAAAATTGCCAGCCAAAAGACAAACACTGTTTTTTTCCGCAACGATGCCGCCGGAAATTCAAACCCTTGCAAACGTTTTATTGACCAATCCATCAAAAGTAGAAGTAACACCTGTTTCGTCAACCGTGGAAGCCATTGACCAAAGTTTGTTTTTTGTAGATAAGAACAACAAGCCAGGATTACTTTTATACTTGTTAAAAAACGAAAGGGTCGTTACAGCACTGGTTTTTACACGTACTAAACATGGTGCAGATAAAGTGGTTAAAATTTTACATAAAGAAAATATTACAGCGGCAGCCATTCATGGTAACAAATCGCAAAATGCCCGCCAGCATGCACTAAGCAGTTTTAAAAATGGTAGCCTGAGGGTGCTGGTAGCAACAGATATTGCTGCTAGAGGCATTGATATTGATGAGCTGACCCATGTTATAAACTTTGAATTACCGAATGTACCGGAAACCTATGTTCACCGTATTGGCCGAACGGGCAGGGCGGGTAACACTGGTATAGCATTTTCTTTTTGTGACCAGGAAGAAAGAACAGAATTAAAAGACATTCAAAAGCTGATTGGAAAAAATATACCCGTTGTAGATAGTCACCCTTATCCACTAAGTGCAGGATTATTTACTCCCCAAATATCCGGACCAAAACCGTCTGGATTTAAAAAGCAAGGACAAGGAAATAAATTTCATTCTTCCGACAGAGGCGGCAGAAGAGGATACGGAACACAGCGCACAGGAAATAAATGATAGGTTAAAGCGGATGATCCTAAAATGTTGGGACCATTGTCGATCACCACATGTTATAATGCCACGTATTCGATGGGGATTGGTAGCTTTAAATTAAAAGCCAAAGAAGTAACCGACTCAAACGAAACGGTTGTAGAAACAGGCACTTATGGGGTTTTTGTTAACAACGGTGTGTCGATTGACAAATGTAAACGCATAGTGATTTGCAAAGAAGGAAACGATAGTTGGAAAATGCACCGCAATATTTGTAATACCGATCTGATGGAACATAGCAAACAGAAATAAAACTTTTATCATTCACTAAACCGAAGTACTAACTTCGGTTTTTTATGTTTTATCGAAAAAAGCAACAATATGAGTCCGAGAAATTACTTTTCATATTTATTGAACCCGCTCGAATTATTGCGTACTAAAAAAGTGTTACATGTAAATCCGACCGCTGTGGCTGTAAGAACAGAACCGGAGTCCATCAGGTTATTTGTATATGATTACGATAACCAGCAAATTGATGTAAAGGAACTTTCGGAAGTTTCATCCTGTTTCGCTTACATTGATTCGCCAAAAACAACCTGGCTAAATGTAGATGGTTTGCGGAAAACAGATGTCGAAACTATATGTAATAAGTATGGCATACACAACCTTATTATTGAAGATATATTAAGCGTAGGGCAACGTCCAAAAATGGATGAAATAGATGGGCTTTTGTTTTGTGTATTGAATATGATGTATTTTAATGAAAAGGATTCTACTGTAGAAATTGAACAGATCAGCATTGTGCTGGGCAGATATTTTGTAATCAGTTTTCAGGAAGATGAAAAACGAGACGTTTTTAACCCTTTAAGAGATAGGCTGAAAATTGCTGGTAGCAAGATAAGGCAAAATGGTGCCGACTTTTTATTCTATTCATTAATAGATATGATTGTTGACAATTATTACGTAGTAATGGAAAAATTAGGTGAACGCATTGAAGCATTGGAGGAGGATATTGTAAGACATTCCAATAAAAGAAGTCTTGCCAAAATAAATATGCTAAGGAAGGAAATGATCATTCTTAAACGCAGCATTGCACCTGTAAGAGATTTGGTGAACGGAATATTAAGAAGTGAAAGTGAATTAATAGATGATAGGACCGTTAAATATTTTAAGGATGTGTATGACCATATTGTACAAGCAAACGACTTGGCAGAAAACTATCGGGATATGATGATGAACTTACACGATTTATATTTGAGTAATGTAAATTTAAAAATGAATGAAGTAATGAAAGTGATGGCTGTGGTAACATGTTTGTTAGCCCCAGCCACTGTAATTGGTGGTATCTTTGGAATGAATTTCGAAAGAATACCACTACTTCATAATAAATGGGGCTTTTTTATTTCAGTCGGACTTATGCTATTTATTCCCCTCCTTATGGTAAGAATGTTTAGAAAACAAGGCTGGTTTTAATCAACTCGCTGATTTAACGGCATGAATTGCTTTTTGTATTCTTTCGTTATAATTACCACTGATATTTACCCAAGGGATATGTTGATTTACCAGGATGTCTTTATAATGATGATAGAGCTTTTTTCTTGTAATCAGGTCGGGATATTCTCTCAACTCATCTTTTACCCAAGGCAAATCAATATCACACAATAAATAAAGGTCATATTCTCTTGCTACAATTTGATTGAGAATCCACTCATGACATTGGTCAAAAACAAATTCACACCACACCTTCAATACATACATATCGGTATCGATAAAAATAAGGTCTAAATTTTTATCTTTATTTAAAGCCGGAGCATCAATAACATGTTGTACTATCTTAATGGCTTCTTGCTCCAATTTTAATTGTCCTTTTGCAATGTCAAGCAAAGAATCAAATGTGTAATCGCTGCCATTTGTCAATAAATATTCCCTTGCATATTCTTTAACCCAGATGGTTTTAAAATGGGCTGCAAGCTGACTACAAAGCGTACTTTTTCCAGTACTTTCAGGACCTAAAACAACCACTTTTTTTATCATACTTTTTTGTTCTTTTTCCAGGAAGGATTTGCTTTTAAAATTTTTTTATAAATGGCGCATTCTTGATGGTGAGCACCAGGAAGATAACCTGTACTCAACAAAAATTCATTTACAATTTCGCCGCCAGTAAAACGAAATGTTTTTTTAAAAAGCGTTGTCCATTCTGCTCTGTCTTTAGGGTGATGCAGATCAAGCCAGTTTTTAAAAGAGCCAAATTCTTTTTGTATTATCAAAATTCTTTTTGCATTTTCGATCGCAGCAGCCACTTTTAACCTATTGCGTATAATGCCCACATTGTTTAACAAACGCACTACATCCTTTTCTTCATAAGCCGCCACTTTCTTTATGTCAAAATCGTTGTAGGCTTTTCTAAAATACACCTGCTTTTTTAAGATAGTAGTCCAGCTAAGTCCGGCCTGATTTATTTCCAAAACCATGCGGCAAAATAATTCGTTATCATCGTGAATGGGAAATCCGTAATGCAGATCATGATATTGTTTATGCAAATCATAGTCAGCAGGTTTCATTTGGTTAATTGCTTCACAATAAGTCATGGCCTGAAATGTTTTTTGAAATCAAGAGGTGGTTATTTTTTCTTTTGGTCCATTCCATCAAACCAAAAACAGCCATTATTAACAATATCAAATAATACACGCTGGTAAACACATACTGCTTTACAAAGTATAAAGGAATGGAGGCAAAATTGGTAGCCATCCACCAATACCAGCTTTCCACTTTTTTCCGGGTCATCAGCCACATGCCTGTATATGCGGTTGCGCTTGCAAAAGCATCAGCCCATGGTATTGCTTCCGGCGCAAAGTCCTTTTTTAAGATGGTCAATGCAAAAAAAATGGCCGCATAAAAGACAGCAAAAAATCCAAGTTGCTGCAGCCATTCTGATTTGCTGGAAGAAGTTATTTGTAGGAAGGCGTGTTTATCCTGGTCTTTTTTGGCCCACAACATCCATCCATAAATACTCATCACCGTGTAATAAAAATTTACACTTGCCTCGCCCAATAAACCACCTTTAAAACTTAAGTAAATATAAAATATGGTGTTGATTAAACCTGTTGGATATACCCAAATATTTTCTTTTTTCGAGAACCAAACGCTGGCAATCCCTGCGAATACGGCTACATATTCGAGCGCTCCTGTAGCTTTTATGCCTGCAATAAATTGCTCCGTAATTTCCTGAATAGTCAAATTGATAGCTTATGGTATGGGATTACGATATTTTTTGAAAGGTCGAAGATAAAGGTTTCCTTTTGATGTTTTAAAGCGGGTGGCTATTTGTTGCCATTGCCCGGCGTTATCGAAACGCCATACCAAAAAATGTAAATGCGGAAATAAAGTGTAGCCGGTTTTACCACTTAGTGCAATCAATTGGCCCTGCAAAATAGTGTCACCCATATTAACCAATGCACCATCTTTTTGCAAATGCCAATAACCGGCTCTTGAGCCATCCTCATGTTGAATAACAATAAAATTTCCATCTGGTCTGTATCTCTTATTCCATCCTCCAATATTCCCATCTTCCTTAAGTCTTACAACTATTCCATTTCTTGCTGCAAAAATTTCTGTACCTCTCTTCATTTTAAAATCCAGTGCGATCCGGTTTTTATGAGAGTAGCGGCTAAAATAGCCTTGTACCAGCCTGTGGGAGGTGTTGGTGGCATAGGGTAAATGATAAACAAAGCTGGTATCTTCTTTAATAGTACCGTTTTGTAATTGCCGGGTATAATTTCGGATAGGATCTTTACTTACGCTGCAACTCGTAAAAACCAGACCCCTCATTAAAAAGACTACCAGTATAAAAACCTGTTTTTGATTCATGTTATTTTTAAAAAACGATATAAAGCTTTTAATATTTGGATTGATAAAATAGACCTGTTGCAATTTATGAATCCTTTTGTTTTCATTTGCCAATACAAAACATGCAGGTGCGTTTTAAACTATCAGTTTAGAATTAAAACAACGTTGCCAACCATAATCGACTGATTGAAATAGGC